>JAKZYK010000162.1:0-2947 GCA_047514485.1 Gammaproteobacteria bacterium | reverse complement strand
CGTGGAAACGGTCGAGTCGGACGAGCACATCATCCGCATGACCTGGTATGACTGCATCGAGCCGTTCATCCTGAACGTCCCTCCCGGCACCGCGGGTCGCCCGCTCGGGGTCCTCTCCACCTTCATACCGGCCCGCTCCGCCCAGCTCACAGTGAATGACCGCGTCGCCTCCGGAACGCTGTGGCAGGAGCAGCGCGGCGACCACTTGTCCACGAGCGCGGTGCTCGCGTGGTCGGAGTCCTGGCTGAAGCCCCGGGACTGACGGACCCGTGGCAGTTGACTGCTTCGGCGCCGGACACGTCGTGAACGTCACAGCGTCGCCGCGGCTGGATCACCGGTGGAAACGGTCTGGTGCTCTCGCCCTCGACTCTTGCGCACCACTCGATCCGACCGGCGTCTCACTGCACGGGTCAGCTCGATGACACGGTGTGCCATTCGGGCGGCCTCGAAAAGAAGCTCGGTGTGCGACTGAGCTGATCGTCGGATACCGCCCGCGTTCCGTTTTGAGCTACATTTCCGCGCAGCCTCTTGGATGTTCTCGCCCGAGGACAACACCGAGAGTTGGATCGCGGGGGCACCGAATGAGCGATACGCGGCACCGGGATGATTTCGGGCCCGTCCCGATGATCGATATCGCCCCGTTTGCGGCCGGGGAGACATCCGGACGAACACGGGTTGTCGACGCGGTTCGTGCCGCCTGCGAAGAAATCGGCTTCTTCGTGATCACGGGCCACGGCTTCCCCGAGGCACTGGCAACGCGAATCTACGATGCCTCGCGGGCATTCTTCGACCTGCCGGCCGAAGAGAAGAACGCGATTGGGGAGACCGGTCCGGTCCTTGGCGGGCTGATGCATTTCGCGTTCGGCGACGAGGCGCTGGCTGCAACGCTCGGCAATGCGGCCATCGGCGATCTCAAGGAGACGCTGGACTACGGCCCGGGCTTTTTCGGCGATTCATGGCCGGCGAATCCACCTGATCTGGAACCTGCCTGGCGCACCTACTACGAGGCGATGTCGGCCCTCGCAGCAACGCTGAGAGGGATCTTCGTCGCTGCGCTCGGCCTGCATCGGGATTACTTCGAGGACAGGTTCCAGGGGCACCTTTCGTCGCTACGAGTCATCGATTACCCGGAGCGGTCGGTGCCGCCCGCGCCGGGACAGCTGCGCGCCGGCGCGCACTCGGACTACGGCGTGCTGACGATCCTTCGCACCGAAGATGCGCCCGGCGGTCTTCAAGTGCGCACGCGCGACGGATGCTGGAGCAACGTTGCTCACCTCCCCGGCACATTCGTCGTCAACATCGGCGACGCCATGATGCGCTGGACCAACGATCGCTGGGTTTCGACGCAGCACCGCGTGGTAAACCCGCGGCTGGACTCCGGGCAGCCGACCCGGCGCCAGTCGATTGCATATTTCCACAACCTGCCGCGCGACACCGTAATCGAATGTCTGTCGCCGTTTCGCGAGGTGGGCGTACCGCCGAAATATCCGCCGATCACGTACGGCGAGTACGCCGAACTCCGCTACCGCCAGGCCCACGGCGGCGACAAACAATTGAAGCTCCTGGCGAAATGAACGCTGCCGGCATGCCCATGTACGATATCCCGGAGGTCCGCAAGGCGCTGGATGATCTCTGGTGCGGCTTGTCGCATACCGTGCTGTCGGGAGATCCGCCATCGTTGCGGCTGCGCGGCGAGCAGCGAAGCCGAGGAGCGCAGTCCGGTCGCCGTGTTCGATGACACCATCATTGAGGAGTACACCGTGAACGCCTGCACCGCATCGCTCGCCGATACCGACCGCGAGGTCCACGCTGCGCTCGAACGCGAACGCGAGCGTCAGACGGTCGAGATCGAGCTGATCGCATCGGAAAACATCGTCAGCCGAGCGGTGCGCGAGGCCCTCGGGCACGAGATCACCAACAAGACGCTGGAAGGCTACCCGGGCAGGCGGTTTCACGGCGGCGGGCGCAATGTCGACGTGATCGAGCGTCTGGCGATTGAGCGCGCCCGGGAGCTGTTCGGCGCCGAGTATGTCAACGTGCAGCCGCACTCCGGGACGCAGGCGAATCAGGCCGTGTTCTTCGCGCTGGCGGAGCCGGGGAGCCGAATTCTCAGCATGGATCTCGCGGCCGGCGGGCACCTGAGCCACGGGGCGAAGGCGAGCATGTCGGGGCGGTGGTTCGACTCGCGCCATTACGGTGTGGCCCCCGGGACCGGGCTGCTCGACTACGATGCAATCGAGGACGAGGCGCTCAAGGTGCGTCCGGCGCTTCTCATCGCCGGCGGATCAGCGTACCCCCGCATCATCGACTTCGAGAGGATGGCCGCGATCGCACAACGGGCCGGTGCGCATCTGGTGGTCGACATGGCCCACATTGCAGGTCTGGTGGCGGCGGGCGTTCACCCCTCGCCCGTCCCCCACGCGGACATCGTCACCTGCACCACCACCAAGACGCTACGGGGTCCGCGCGGGGGTCTCATCCTGTCGCGGTCGATGCGGTTTGCGAAGGCGCTTCAGTCGGCGGTGTTTCCCGGCGTGCAGGGTAGCCTTCATCCGAACGTGCTGGCGGCCAAGGCGGTCTGCCTGGGTGAGGCGCTGCGTGCGGAGTTCAAGGCGCATGGAGCGCAGGTCATCGTGAACGCACGGTGTCTCGGCGACGCGCTGGAAGGCCGCGGACTCGAGTTGGTCGGCGGCGGCACGGACACGCATATGGTGCTGGTCGACCTGTCGAGGACCGCAGTGACCGGTCAGGAGGCGGAAGACGCGCTGGCGCGGGCCGGTATCACATCGAACAAGAACCCGATCCCGTTCGATGCGCCCCGCCCGTCACAATGGCGCGGTCTGCGTCTGGGGGTGTCGGCAGTGACGACCCGCGGGTTCGGCACCGCGGAGATGGAAACACTCGGGCACTGCATTGCCGACCTGATCCTCGCGGGGGCGGGACCGGA
>JAKZYK010000161.1:0-6443 GCA_047514485.1 Gammaproteobacteria bacterium | reverse complement strand
GAACGATAGTCGGCGGATGCGTAGCGGATTCCCCTTCTCGTCGGAGTCCAGACCTACGCCGACGATCCAGTCCTTGTACCGCAGGGACTGCTCCAGCGTCGCCATCGCCGATTTGGCGCTCATGTCTCGCAGAAAACACATGATGAGCTGGGTGCGGATGCCGAGCTTGTCCTGCGCATCCACCTGCGCCCGGCGAATCCCTCGGATCACGGTGTCGAAGGCAATCCCGCGCGTGGTATGGGCCTGCGGATCGAAAAACATCTCGGCATAGAGCACGTTCTGGGAATGCGCCTTGGTCAGGTAGGCGGTCGTGAGATCGTAGAAGTCCTGCTCGGTCAGCAGAACGCTCATGCCCTCGTAGTAGACCCTGAGGAAGGACGGCAGATCGTCGAAATTGTAGGCGGCCCGCATCTCCTCGACCGACCGGTAAGGCAGCTCGATGCCGTTGCGCCGCGCGAGATCGAACTTCAGCTCCGGCTCGAGCGTCCCCTCCACGTGCACATGCAGCTCAGCCTTCGGCATGCCTTCTATGAAGCGCGTCATGGCGGTCATGATTTCAAGCCTCCCGTAGTCGTCGGGTCTGCGAGCACGCCCGTATGCCAAGCGCCGAGCAAGGTGCTGGTGTGCTTGGGGGTGACCCTGCGATGCCGTGTGGTCGGCACGCGGCCGCAAGCTCATCCTGAACACGCCCACGCGGCGTCGATCGGCGAGAGAGGCGTTATACGCGGCGGCGGTCGAAGTCGGCGCGTGCGCCGGTGCCGTACAAGGTCAGCGCCCCGCGCTCTCCGACCGCGTTCGGGCGCTGGAAAATCCAGTTCTGCCAGGCGGTGAGCCGCCCGAAGATGCGCGACTCCATCGTCTCCGGCCCGGGGCAGCGCAGGCTCGCCTCCATGCCGGTGAGCGCATCGGGCGAGAAGCCTGCGCGCTCTTCGAGCGCGATGCGTACCTCGTCCTCCCAGTCGAGCTCGTCGGGGGTAAAAGTGATCAGCCGGTGCGCCTCGGCTTCGGCGGCGGTAAGGTCGCGGCCGGCTTGCCGGTGCGCACGGCTCACCGCCTGGCCATCGTCGAGGCAGCGCGATTCGAGCCGGGTCAGACCGTTGACACCTGGGAAGCAGCCGAAGTTCGATTCAGTCAGACGCACCGCCGCCAACGCGCCGCCGTCCTCGAACGGCCCGTCAAGCATGTAGCCGCGGTCCGCCTCGAGCACCAGCTCGAGCAGGAAGCCGGCGAAGCAGCTTCCCGGCTCCACCAGGGCGACGAGGCTGCGCGAGGTGAGATCGATGCGCTTCAGCAGGCGTTTCCAGTAAAGCAGGATCTCGCGGGCGAGCCAGTGCCCGCGGTGCGCGAGCAGGAAGGCGTCGTACGCGGCGACCGCTTCGAGCCCGCCTTCGGAGGCCAGCACCAGGGTGCCGATCTCCGGCTCGTTGTGGCGCAGATGCAGAACCAGATCCTCCAGCTCGCGGGCGAGCGCGAGCGGCCAGAACGCATCGCCCGCCTTCGTGAGCCCTTCGAGGTCCGCGGGCGGCGCCTCGGCCGGCCCCTGCACGCGGATCCGGCACGCGCGGGCCTCGCGATCGATGTCGGCTTCGACGTGGGCATAGGCGATGTGCGCGCTCTCGATGCGGCGCTCGACCTCGCGGAGACGGATGCCGGGCGCGCAGGCCGGGCGATCGGTGGCCGCCGCGAGCGCCTGCGCGCGCGCCGCGACCGCGGCCTCGAAACGCGACGATGGTGCAATCTCGTCCACCAAGCGCCATTCCAGCGCCCTTGCGCCGCGGATGCCTTCCTCGGTGGTCGAGAAGAAGTCGGCCCGGTCGCGGCGCACCTTGCGCTTGTCGACGACGCGCACCAGTCCGCCGGTGCCGGGTAGCACGCCGAGCAGCGCCACCTCCGGCAGCGACACCGCGCTCGTGCCGTCGTCGACGAGGAGGATCCAGTCGGCGGCGAGCGCTAGCTCGTAGCCGCCCCCGGCCGCGGTGGCGTTGATCGCGCACAGATAGCGCTGTCCCGAGTACGCGCTCGCGTCCTCGATCGCGCATCGGGTCTCGTTGGTGAACTTGCAGAAGGCGACCTTGTGCGCATGGCTCGACCCGCCGAGCATGCGGATGTTTGCGCCGGCGCAGAACACCCGCTCCTTGCCCGATCGGATCACCACCGCCGCCACCTCGGGATGCTCGAAGCGCAGCCGCTGCACCGCGTCGGCCAGCTCGATGTCGACGCCGAGATCGTAAGAGTTGAGCTTGAGCTCGTATCCGGGTGCGAGGCCGCCCGATTCGTCGACGTCAAGATCGAGGGTGGCGATGCGGCCTTCGGTGTGCAAGCGCCAGTGACGGTAGCGATCCGGCGCCGTGCGCACGTCGATCGGCCCACTGCCGGCTGCGCGCGGCTGCTCTTGGACGGCTTCGGGCATGGCTCCCTCCGAATCAGTCCTTCTTGTTCAGCAAGGCTTCCAGCCCGACAAAGGGTCGATGGGTAGCGACGTCCGAGGCCGGGGCGGGTTCGTAGCCGGCCCCTCGGACATGATCGACGTAGCGAGCGTGCTCGTTGTCGTGGCAGTACACGCACAAGAGCTCCCAATTGCTGCCGTCCGGCGGGTTGTTGTCGTGGTCATGGTCGCGATGGTGGACGGTGAGCTCTCTCAGATTCTCCCGGGTGAATTCACGCGCGCATCGCCCGCAAATCCACGGATACATCTTGAGCGCCTTGGCACGATAGTCCTGCTCGCGGAGTACCGCTTGGCGCCGTGCCTCGGCCACGACTCGATCCAGCTTGTTGCCGCTCTTTCCGCCTGTATTCATGGGAGGCAATCCGTCAGCCCAATGCGGCTTCCTCTCTTCCCAACGCACGCGCTTCCGCCTCGCGCCGCGCCTCCTCGATCGCATCCAGCACCGCATCCACGTCGGCATTGACTTCGCTACGGGCGTAGCGGCCGGTGAGCGCCGTATCCGGACGCAGCTCTCCCGACGTGTAGAGGTCCCACATCTCCCGGGCGTATTGGGTATCGAGCAACTCGGGCGCGGCCCGCGAGAACGTCCAGCGCATATTGTTCACGTCGCGGTCGAGCATGCGAAACGCATTGTTGTTGCTCGATGCGTATACGGCCTGTGGCAGATCGATGATGACCGGACCGGCAGGGTCCACAAGCACGTTGAATTCGGAAAGGTCGCCGTGAATGCGTCCGGCACAGAGCATGCGCACGATCTCGGCGATCAGGAATGCATGCCAATCGCGGGCCTGTTGCGCGGTAATCTCGATCTCATTGAGCCGTGGCGCAGGATTTCCGTCTTCGTCCTGAACGAGCTCCATCAGCAATACGCCGTCATGCACCCCGTGCGGTTTCGGTACCCGTACGCCCGCGGCTGCCAGCACGTGAAGCGCGTCGATCTCCGCGGTCTTCCATTCCTCTTCCTTCAGCTTGCGGCCGTGGCGGCCGCGTTTGGCGGTGGCGCGGGTGTTGCGGCTACCGCGGGATTTGCGGCCTTCACGGTACTCGGCAACCTTCTTGAAGCTGCGATGCTCGGATGACTTGTAGACCTTCGCGCAGCGTATCTCCTCGCCACAGGCCACAATATAGACCTCAGCCTCCTTGCCGCTTTGAAGCTGGCGGATGACGGTGTCCACGACGCCGTCTTCGACCAGTGGTTGCAGGCCTTGTGGAACCTTCATCGCGCCGCGCCGATCATCGTGGGCGGCAGTCGTCGGGTGGCACGCTGCGTGCAACCGACTCCTTGCCCTTCTTCTTGCCGGACCTGACCGCGCGTCTTTCCGCCGGGGTCATTGTGGGTTTTCTCCTGGTTTGTTTCTTGCGGTCTTTTCATTTGCTCGTTCAACGCGGAAGACCCGCCTCCCGCCGGTCGAGAGCGCGGTACCAGCGCCCGACCAGCGGCAGGAACCAGGTCGAGCCATGGTAGCCGAACCGCTGCGGATAGCGCCGGTCCGCAAACACGGTGTCGCGGTTGGGCCGGCTCAGGATACGCTGCGCCAGCTTGTGACCGAGGTAGCCGCACGCGGGCACGCCGGCGCCGACCAGGCCGTGCAAGTAGTGGATTCCTTCATGAGTTCCCAGGTGCGGTAGCCAGTCGAAGGTGACCGCGAATCGGCCCCGCCACACGTGGCTGAATCGCACGGAGGCGAGGCGCGGGTACCGGGCCGCGAGGTCGCGACGCAAGGTCGCTGCCGCCACCGCCTCGTTTCGATGGCTGACCAGATGCTGGCCGACCACGAGAAACCGATCCTCCCCGACCACCGGACGGAGCGCGGTATAGAGACGCCGGGTCTCGAGCACGGTGCGCGCACGCGGGATGATCTCCTCGAGCAGCCCTGGCGCCAGCGGCTCGCTGACCGCGGAATACACCGCCACCGGCACGATCCGCCGCCGGAAGTACCGGAACAGGGCGTGGTCGGCGCCGGTCTCGGCATTGGTCGCCAGTACGACTTGATCCGCGTCCATGACACCCCGGGCCGTGGAAACCCGGAAGTCGTTACCGTTGTGCTCGACCGCGGTCACCCGCGTGCCGGGCAGAATTCGCGCACCCGCATCCACCGCTCGTTGTCGCACGCCGGCGTAGTAGCGCGCCGGGTCGAGATGTCCGACATCCGCGAGCACGCAGCAACCGTGGTACACGTCGGACCCAAGCTCCCGACCCTGCTCCGCCCGTGGCACCATCTCGGTCTGCACGTCCAGGTAGCGAGAGGTCGCCTCCAGCTCCCGGGCAGCGGCATCGTAGGCGGCCGGTGAGTGCGCGCCGACCACCCTGCCATCGCGCCGGAAGCGGCAATCGATGCCCTCGCGCTCGATAAAGTCGGCGGTGTACTCGACCCACGCCTTCGCTTCCTCGTACACCCGGGTGGCGAACTCGACCCCGCCGCGCTGGACGAGATCGGTGAACTTCGGGCGGATGGTGCGCCCGATCGCACCGAAGTTGCGGGTGCTCGCGTGCTCGCCGGGGCGGTCCGCGTCGAACACCACCACGTCGAGGCCACCGCGCGCAAGGTGAAGCGCCACCGACAACCCGGACAGCCCGGCACCGATCACCGCGATGTCGGCACGTGCCGGCACCTCCGCCGCTGAGGCCAAGGCCGAGCGCGGGGCGAGCGGGGCCGCCTCCCACCAGAAGGGCGTGGTCTTGAAATCGTCGGTGACTGCGGCCTCGGGCATGTCGTGCGTTGTCAACCCGTACACTTGGTCGTGATTCCCATCAGTGTGGCTGATACTCTGATCGGCGTCTCGCCCTACATTGGAGTATCGGTTGACCACGGTCGACCAGTTCGAGAGCATCTTCAACGCTGCGAGCAAACCGGCGCATCGATACGAACCGGCGCGGTACTCGCGTATCGCGGTGATCACGGATCTCGATGCGGACGCTGCCGATGGGCTCGCGCGCCGCCTGCGCGCCGCGTTCGGCACGCTTGCGCAGAGCGAGTGGTTGAGCATCGCGGCCGACCGGAGCGAGACGGTCGAGCAGTTGCTCGGCTTGGTTGGCCGCGAGCGGCTCGATCTGGTGGTCACTTACCGCAATCTCCACAGCGCCGCCTGGCAGTGGCCCCATAGCCTCGGCCGCCACCTCGACGTGCTGACTCAGGCAACCGAGTGCCCGGTGCTGACCCTGCCTCACCCGCGAGATGGCAGCGCTCTCGACGCTGCACTGTCGCGAATGCGAGTTGTGATGGCCGCGACCGATCACCTGGCAGGTGACAGCCGCCTGGTCAACGCTGCGGTCGGCTTCGTACCACCCGGGGGCAAGCTGTTGCTCGCGCACATCGAGGACGACGCGATATTCGAGCGCTACATCGACGTTATCGGCAAGATCCCGTCCATCGATACCCGCAACGCGCGCGAAGCGCTTCTGCGCCAGTTGCTCAAGGAGCCGCGCGACTACGTCACGAGCTGCCGGCAGGCGCTGTCGGAGGCGGGGCTGGATCTCGAGGTGGCGGAGTTCGTCTCCACCGGCCATCGGATCAATGTCTACAAGCAGCTCATCGACGAGCACTCGATCGACCTCATGGTGCTGCACACCAAGGCGGATGAGCAGTTTGCGATGCATGGCCTCGCTTACCCGCTGGCGGTGGAGCTGCGGCACACCCCGTTGTTGATGATCTGATCCGCGAGGATTCCTCCCACCGCCATGTTGATTGGCAACGCAGCCGCCGCCACCGCGGTTGACGGCGCCCACACCGCCGCACCGGTGTCGCTCGGGCTGACGCTGGTGTTCGCAACGGTGCTCGCCGGTCTGGTGCTGTGCCTCGCTCTCGAGGAGAAGCTGCATGCCAAGAAGTCGGTGATCGCCGGCGTGTTCGCGCTTGTGAGCCTGCTTCTCGGTGCGTTCGCCGGCCTGCTGCCGTTCGGTGAGGTGTTGCTGCCGAACGGACATCACATCAGCTTGCCGGTGTTCATTCCCTCGATCGATTGGGGGGTAATCACCATCATTCTCGGCGCGAGCATC
>JAKZYK010000160.1:0-3915 GCA_047514485.1 Gammaproteobacteria bacterium | reverse complement strand
GGCGCAGGGTGGCGCGGATCGACTGCACCGCGAGCGGCGCGGACTGGGCGATCTCGGCCGCCAGCTCGAATGTGCGGCCGCGCACATCTGCGAGATCCGCCAGCTCGTCGGCAAGTCCGATCTCGACCGCCTCCGCCCCCTTCAGCCGCTTCCCGGTGTAGAGCATCAGGGCCGCCCGGTTGGGTCCGATGAGCCGCGGGAGGGTCACGCTGAGCCCGAATCCCTGGTGGATGCCGAGCCGCGCGAAGTTCGCGACGAACCGCGACTCCTCGCAGGCGATGCGAAAGTCGGCCGAGAGCGCGAGCCCGAGCCCGCCGCCGACCGCCGCTCCCTGTACCGCCGCAACCACCGGCTTGGTGCAGGAGAACACCCGCACCGCCTCGACGTAGAGTCGGCTCGCCTGTTCATCGAGCCGCTCCTGGCTCCACTTCTCCCGGGAGCTGAAGTCGGCGCCGGCACAGAAATGGCGGCCCTCCGAGCACAGCACGATAGCGCGGCACTGCGGGTCGGCATCGAGCCGCTCATAGACGTTCGCGATCGCGTGGATCAGGTCGTAGTCGAAGAAATTGTTCGGTGGGCGATGGATCTCGACGGTCGCGACGTCGCGGTCGAGCTCGACCGTGAGTTCCGGGCCGACGGGTGCACTGGTCATCGGTTGCCTCCGCTGCATGAGGATGATCCGTGTTCCTGGGCAGGCGTTCCTGGACCGGCAGCGCCAGTGACGATGCCGGCATCGACCACACTCACTCCCTGCCCGCGTGGGTGGACGATCACCGGGTTCAGGTCGAGCGCTTCCAGCACGCCGCACGCCGCCGCCGCAAACTCGGACACCGCAACCAGCAGCCCGACGAGGGCATCGACATCGGCCGGCGGCTCACCTCGTACGCCATCCAGAATCCGCCGCCCGCGCAGCGCGCGCAGCATCTCGGCGGCCTCGGCCGCATCGACCGGGGCCGGTGAGAGCACAACGTCGTCAAGCACTTCGACGAGCACACCGCCGAGCCCGACCGCGAACATCGGGCCGAAATCAGGGTCTCGGCTCACGCCGATGATCATCTCGACTCCCGCTTCCGCCATTCGCTCCACCCGTACGCCCTTGATGATCGCAGAGGGTGCGAACGCGCGTGCATTCTCCATGATGCGCTGGAACGTTTCGCGCACCGCGGTCTCCCCTTCGACCCCGAGTGCGATGCCGTTCGACTCGCTCTTGTGGGGCAGGTCATCCGATTGGACCTTCATCGCGACCGGCCCGCCGATCTCCCCCGCGATGCTGACCGCCTCGCCGGCGTCCAACGCAAGACCACCGGCCGGAATCCCGCCGATGCCGTGCGCCGACAGCAGCGTCTTCGTATCGTGCTCGCACAGCACCACGCCGGCGGCGAGGCCGGTGCTGGTACCGGTGCTGATATCGGCGCCGGCACTGGTCCCGGCACGGGCGCCGGCACGGGCGCCGGATAACGCCCGCACGAGGGCTTCTTCGGTGCGAACCGGTTGCGGCTTGGCACCGTCGATCCGTTCGAGGAACTCGCGGTACTCGTTCATCGCCCGGATTGCCTTTGCCGCGTTCGCCATGCTCGTCGTGCACGGGAACCCGGCGCGGGCGAGCAGCTCGACCGCGTACGGGTCGGCGCGGGTGTAGCCGCAGAAGACCACCGGCTTGTCCACGCTCCGCCCAATCCGGATCAGGTTCTCGACGTCGCGCTCGATGTAGCGGGAATGGGAGAGCGACCCCGCGACCAGCACCGCGTCGATGCCGGGAGCACACGCCAGCAGCTCGAGCGCGGGTGCGTAACCAAGGGTGAAGATCACCTGTGCGGTCACGTCCACCGGGTTGCGGGACGCGCCGTACGCCGGGAGCATCCGGTCGATGGCGGCGCGGGTCTGCGCGTCGAGCGCAGGCACCGTGAGCCCATGGTGCTCGCATACATCGGCCAGCCACGCACCGGCGCCCCCCGACGGGGTGAGGATGCCCACACGCGTTCCCTTCGGCAGCCGATCGACAAAGAAGGCGAACGCGGCGCCGACGTCCACCATGTGCTCCTGATCTTCGCCGGGCAGGATGCCGTAGCGGCGAAACACGGCGTCAAACGAGCGTGCGGAGCCGGCCAGCGACGCGGTGTGCGACGCCGCGGCGGCCGCCGCCGCCTCCGAGCGTCCGACTTTGGCGAAGATGAGCGGCTTGCGCAGCTCCGCGGCGCGGCTCGCGACCCGCAGGAGCTTCTCCGGCGCGCGGATGCCTTCGAGGAACGCGAGCACGACCGCGGTCTCGTCGTCCTCGACGAGGTAGGCGGCGACGTCCATCGCATTGAGCCCCGCCTCGTTCCCCGTGCTTACGACGAAGCTGAAGTTCAACGCCTTGGGCCGGCCGCGGTGGAAGAAGGAGAAGCCGATCCCACCGCTTTGCGAAACCACCGCGATCCCGCGCGCACGGCTCGCCTCGGGCCGGAGCCCGCCCTCGACGTGCACGACAGCCGGGCTGAACGTCGCCGCGAGGGGCATCCGGCCGTTGAGGAACCCCTCCGCGTTGGGGCCGAGCACCGCCATGTCGAGCTCTCGGGCGATATCGGCGATCTCGCGCTGGCGCGCTGCACCGGCTTCGCCTCGCTCCTCGCCGAACCCGGAGCTGATGACGATCGCGGCCTTCGCTCCGATCTTTCCGCACGCTCGCAGCGACGCGGCGACATGCTCGGCCGGGATGGCGATGATCGCGAGGTCCACCGGCCCGGGCAACGCCTCTACCGAAGGGTAGCAGGCGATACCGGCGATCTCGTCGTGGCTTCGGCTTACCGCGTAGAGTGGACCGTCGAACCCGTGCAGGGTCACCGCCTCGACGATCCGCCCGCGGATGAGGGTCCCGTCCGTCGACGCACCGACGAGCGCGATCGAGCGCGGCCAGAACAGGGCATCCAGGTCAGGCATGGTTGACTGCTTCCCCAATCCTCACCGAAGCCCAAGCCCCCGCGCGACGATGCCGCGCAGGATCTCGCGCGTCCCGCCCTGGATGGTCAGCTTCGGGGCGATGAGGGTCGCGTAGCGCAGCACTTCCTCGAAGTCGATTCGGTTGCCGGGATCGACGTATGCACGCGGGGCAAGATCACGGGCGCGGGCCGGCAGCGCCTGCTCCCAGTTCGTGCCCTGCTCCTTCACCACCGCCGCCTCGACGTCGGGAAGCTTCCCCGCTTCGAGCATCCCGGCCACCGAGACCGACATGTTGCGCAGGGTCGAGAGCTCGGCCACGAGGCGCCCGAGGCCTTCCGCCATCCGATCGTCGGGAGTCTCGCCCGCCGTACGTGCGAGCTCGTAGAGCACGAAGATGGTCTCGAGGAACCGCTCGGGGCCGCTGCGCTCGTAGGCGAGCTCGCTTGCGGCCTGCTTCCACGCGCCATCGACCTCGCCGATCAAGTGCGCCTCGGGCACGAATACATCGTCGAACACGACCTCGTTGAAGTCCGAATCGCCGGTGAGGTTGCGGATCGGGCGGACCTCGATACCCGGCGAATCCATCGCGACGAGGAACTGGGTGAGGCCGTGGCGGCGGTTGTCGCCGGCCGGCGGCGACGTGCGGAGCAGCGCGATCATGAAATGCGATCGGTGTGCGTTGCTCGTCCAGATCTTGCGTCCGTTGACCTTCCACCCGTCCGTGACCGGCTCGGCCCTGCACTTGGCGGAGTAGAGATCGGAGCCTGAGTCTGGCTCGCTCATCCCGATGCAGAAATAGCACTCGCCGGCGACGATGCGCGGCAGGATCGCGTCCCGCACCGATTCCCGGCCGTAGCGCATGAGCATCGGGCCGCTCTGCCGGTCGGCGACCCAATGCGCCCACACCGGCGCGCCCGCCGCCAGCAGCTCCTCGGTGACCACGTAGCGCTCGAGAAAGCTTCGCTCGCCTCCGCAATAGCGCCGGGGCCACGTCAT
>JAKZYK010000159.1:0-13298 GCA_047514485.1 Gammaproteobacteria bacterium | reverse complement strand
TACGCGGACATCGCCGCGGTGCAGGCGATGCGCGACTACGGCAACGAGTTCGTGCAGCTCTCGCCCGAGTTCCTCGCCGCCGCGAACGCGGAGGCCACGAAGTGGGCCGAGGAGCAGGCGGCGGAGAACGAGTGGTTCAAGAAGGCGTTCGATCATCGCATGGCGTTCCAGAACGCGATTCGCGCGCACTGGAAGAGCCAGTTCCTCTTCCCACTCGGAGCGGACTAAAGCCCCACTCGCACAGGAATGACCTGACATAGTTGCCACTTACCGGGGACGCCCGACCGGCGTCCCCGGTTCTCGTTTGCCCCTCATCCAGCCAGGAGACCCGCCGGTACGATGGAGACCCTGGGGAAGTTCCTCGCGTTCGTCGGCAAGCTGGTGGCGCTCAACTGGGAGAGCTACTTCAAGGGCTCGGGGCACCTGTTCCAGCGGGTTGCGGAGGCGCCGGGGTCGAGCTTCTTCGAAGCGCTCTTCTGCCTGTTTCTCCTCGGTGCGCTCGGTGCCATGGTCGTGGGCATCGGACGGTCACTCGTGCGCCTGAGTCCGGTGCCCTTCATCGCGGCGGTCGAGTGGTACACGCGTCTGTTCGGCTACATCGGTGCGTTCATCATCCTGGTGCTGGTCGTGGCGATGGTCTACGAGGTGCTCGCGCGCTACTTCTTCTCCGCGCCGACGAAGTGGGCGTTCGAGATGGCCTACATGCTGATGGGCACCAGCTTCATGTTCGGCATCGCGTACTGCATGCAGATGGGACGGCACATCCGGGTCGACTTCGTCTACGACCACGTGAGCCTGAAGAAACGGCAGGTCATCGATCTCGTCGGCTACATGTTCCTCATCCCGATGCTGCTGTGGCTGACCTGGGGAGTATGGGAGTACTTCGCCGATGCATACCGCGCGGACGAGACCTCGGGCGAGTCGGCCTGGAACCCGATCATCTGGCCGTTCAAGTTCAGCCTCGTCACCGGCATCGTGCTGCTGCTCATGCAGTCCACCGTTCAGATCGTCAAATCGATCATGATCCTGGCCGGCCGGCAGCCGCCGCGGCCGCCTGCGGTGGAGGGCCTGTCGTGAGCGCGGAGTTCGCCCTGTGGATGTTCCCGGCCCTCATGGTGATGATCTTCATGGGGTTCCCGGTGGCGTTCTCGCTGCTCTCGGTCGCCTTCGTCTTCGGAGCGCTGCGCTTCAATTTCTCTCCGATGGCGGCCAATGTCTTCGCCCAGAAGGTCGATCAGGTCGCGGCGGCCTACGTCCTCGGCGCGGTGCCGCTGTTCATCTTCATGGGCTCGCTCATGGAGCGCTCGGGGATCGCGGGGCGGCTGTTCGAGGCGATCCATCTGTGGACCCGCCGTCTGCCCGGCGGGCTGGCGGTGGGCACCGTCATCCTGTGCGTGATCTTCGCCGCCGCGAGCGGCGTGGTGGGCGCCACGGAGTCGGTGGTCGGCCTGCTCGCAATTCCGGTGATGCTGCGCTACGCCTACGACAAGGGGCTCATCGCCGGCACCATCTGCGCCGGTGGCTCGCTCGGCACGGTCATCCCGCCGTCGGTGGTGGTGGTCATTCTCGGACCGGTCGCCGAGGTGGACGTCGGCGGGCTGTTCATGGGGATGCTGTTCCCGGGCCTGCTGCTCGCGCTGCTCTTCATCATCTACATCCTGGTGCGCTGCACCATCCGACCGCAGGACGGACAGCGGCTGCCGCCCGACGAGAACGACCCGCCGTTCGCCCGCAAGCTGGTGATCACTGCTGTCGCGCTGGTGCCGCCGCTCATCCTCATCTTCGCGGTGCTCGGCACCATCCTGCTCGGCTGGGCGACCCCGACCGAGGCCGCCGCGATGGGCGCGCTCGGCTCGATCATCATGGTCCTCCTCTATGGCAACTTCAGTTGGGGGGTGCTGAAGGAAGCGCTGGTGAAGACGCTGCTGGTGACCGCGATGATCCTCATGATCCTGCTCGCGGGGAACATCTTCGCGACGGTATTCGCCATCTCGGGCGGACTGGTGACCACGCAGAACCTCGTCGAGTCGGCCGGGCTGTCCGGGTGGGCGACGATGGGCCTGCTGCTCGCCCTCGCCTTCCTCGCCGGATTCGTGCTGGATCTCTTCTCGATCATCCTGATCATCATTCCGATCGCGATGCCAATCGTCGAAGCGTTCTCCTTCTACGACCTCGAACCGACCGAGGTGAAGAGCTGGTTCTGCATCCTCTTTCTCATCGTCATCCAGACGAGCTATCTCACGCCGCCGATGGCACCCGCCATCTTCTACCTGCGCGGCATCTCTCCGCCGGAGATCAAGCTCGGACACATGTACTCAGGCGTGATGCCGTTCATCGCGATCGAGATCATCGCGCTCGCGGTGGTGGCGCTGTGGCCCGATCTCGCGCTCTGGCTGCCGGAGCAGATGCTGAGGTTCCGCGATTAGGTTGCGTTGGACATGACGCGGGAACGACCTGCCATCGGTCGTTTCCGGGGATTGAAGAGGACTGGCGCGAAGGGCAACGGATCCGGGACTGCCGGCTCCGGCCGCCGCGTGAGGTTTAGCCCGCACTTCTCACCAGCTCACGGCTGCGGACGCGGAGATGGCTGCATTCACTGCGTTGAACGCGGCCAGGGTGCTCGACGTACCTACGGGTACGCCTGCGCGCCCTGACTCGCGTTCGCCTTGCGAATACAGCC
This sequence comes from Gammaproteobacteria bacterium, assembly GCA_047514485.1. Taxonomy (GTDB): domain Bacteria; phylum Pseudomonadota; class Gammaproteobacteria; order HK1; family HK1; genus HK1. Next base: position 10,618 of record JAKZYK010000159.1, on the reverse strand, counting down.
ATCTCCGCGCCCTCGCATCGCGACCTGGTGAGAAATGCGGGCTTGCGGCGGAGCCGTCAGCGCCGGTTGGCGACTTCCCTTCGAATCTCTTTCGCCTTCGCTTCGGGCAGCACCCAGATAGCAGCCGCCATCATCGGTCCGAGGGCCAGGGTCACCCAGCGCACGATCCCGGTGCTCGTGTCGAAGACGAACACTGCGGCGCAAAGCGCGATGGCGAGCACGGAGACGAGCGCCTTGTAGTGGTTGGGCATTGCCAGTTTCCTCCTGCGATTCAGATTGCCGCGAACGCTTCGATGGCGGCGGCCACGTCGTCGCTCGTCATCTCCCACGTGTTGTCGAAGTTCGCGACGACGTCGCGCATGAACGGCTCGACGAGAGCGAGGGCGCGGTCCGCGTCACCGAGATGATCGGCGAGGATCGCGAGTGCGAGCTGGCGTGACTCGGGGCCTTCGTAGGTCCACTCGAATCCGTTCTCGCTGTACCGGCGTATGTCGAGCCGCTCGTCGAGCGGACTGCCGTCGACGGTCGCGACAATCCCGTCGATTGTCCGATCACCGGCATATGTCTTCATGGTGTCGCTCCGGCGCGGGTGCGTGATACGCGTCCATCGTAGTTTCGTCCGCATCGCTGCGCCAGTCGCGGCCCGGCGGAATCATCGTGGTGAGTTCTGCCCATGCCGTGGATTCTCCACCCGCCGCGCGCTTCGTACCGACTCGGTCGCTCCGGTCCATGTTTGTGGTGAACCCATCATGACACTAGCATGCAACACTGCCCGCAGAGCCGTGCATCGGATGCTGCGGCGGCCGGACTGCGTGGTGCACCCGGACGTTTTCGATCACTGGAGCCGTACTTGAACGACGCTGAACGGACCGTTGCGGCGGAGGTCCGCAAGGACGCCGACCGCAGCCTCACGGATCAGGCCTACGTCGCGCTCGAGGAGATGATCTGCACCCTGCGGCTCGAGCCGGGCGAGGTGCTCTCCGAGGGAGCGCTCTCGGAAACGCTGGGCATCGGACGCACGCCGGTGCGCGAGGCCCTTCAGCGCCTCGCGCGCGAGGGGCTGGTCACGGTGCTCCCCCGGCGGGGGGTCCTCGTCTCGGAGTTCAACGTCAAGAAGCAGCTCAGGATGCTCGAGGTACGCCGCGAGCTGGAGCGGTTGATGGCGCGCTCGGCCGCGATTCGCGCAACGAGGGAAGAACGCCGGCAATTCGAGGCAATTGCCGGCGCCATGCAGGAAAGCGCCGAGGCGGGCGACGACATCCGCTTCATGCGTCTCGACCACGAGTTCAACGTGCTGGTGAGCCAGACGAACCGCAACGAGTTCGCGTCCGAGGCGATCTCGTTGATGGCGGGCCTCTCCCGGCGATTCTGGTTCATGCACCATCGCCACGCCGGCGACCTGTCGATGATCGCGAGGCTTCATGCCGACATCGCCCGCGCGATCACCGTCGGAGATGAAAACGCGGCCGCGTCCGCGAGCGATGTCCTGCTCGAATACATCGAGTCGATCACCCGGGCGGCGGTGGACTGGTGAACCGTCCGGCGGGAACAAGGTTGTCTCACGCTACGATTCGGCATCGCGTCAGGCCCCGAAGCGGGTCGGACCAGCGTAGCGCAGTCCGACGCGGACGCCTCCGCGCGATGTCGGATTGCGTCTTCGGTCAGAACGACCTGCAGCGTGAAACGATCGGGCGGCGAGAGCTGCGGCGCTTGTACCATGACTGATATACCACTAATGTATTAGCCTGCAGGCGGCTTGAGCTCCGCTATTCAGGCACGGAGGACACGATCATGGAAATCGCGAACTCACCGATGAACGAGCGCCAGCGGACCTATCGCCAAGTCTACCGGGACCGCATCGCGGCCTGGTACAACGGCTATCTCCATGTCGCGATCATCTACGCCATCGGCTTCTGCGCGTTGTACGTCTATCTCTCCCATCTCGAGAACGTGCAGTGGTGGGAGTGGCTCGTGGTTCCGGTGGTGTTCCTCGCGAGCAACATCTTCGAATGGTGGCTCCACACCCAGGTGATGCACCGCCCCCGGAAGGGGAAGGGAGCTCGCGCCATCTACACGCGCCACATGCTCATGCACCACCAGTTCTTCACCAACGAAGAAATGCGGTTCGCCGACCACCTCGACTGGCGGGTGACGGTGTTCCCGCCCTATGCGCTCGTGGTGTTCATCCTGGTCTCGACCCCGCCGGCGCTGATCGCGGGCTGGCTCCTGTCCGCGAACGTCGGTTGGCTCGTCATCGCCACCACGACCAGCATCTACCTGATCTACGAATTCATGCACTTCTGCTGCCACATCGACGAGCACTGGTTCGTGCGCTACTGCCCGTTCGTGAACACGCTTCGTCGCCACCACACCGCGCATCACAACCAGTCGATCATGATGGAACGCAACATGAACCTCACGTTCCCCATCGCGGACTGGCTGTTCGGTACGTCCGATCTCGATCGCGGTCTGCTCGGGCACCTGTTCAACGGTTATTCGACGAAATACGTGAAGACCGACATGCGCAAGAGCGCGAAGACGCCGCGAGTCGGAGCGCGCGCCGACGTCGCCGCGGCGGTGGGGAGTCCTGCCTGAGAGTAACGCGCACCCGGGCGCCGGCGTGCGCTCGGAGAAATTCCTGTCTGCCTGGGTCACGGCGGCGCCGGTTTTCGGTGCCGCCGTGGCGCATTTGGAGCCCACCTCCCGCGAGCGAAGCCGGCGGGTCATCGCAGCATCGCGCCTGATCGCCTCTATTGCGTAGAGTCGGTACCTGGAGTCCGCCCAAGAACGTCTTCGACGGTTTGTATGCGATCCGGGTGGTAGGGAACTGATTTGGAGAATCGAACATGAACATCATCGACGCTACGCAGATGCAGGCGGTCACGAGCTATCCCGATCTCGTCGAATGGCTGCGGGAGAGCCACCTCGGCACCATCGACGCGATGGAAGATCTGCTCATGACCCAGCCGGCCGCGGCAGGCGGCGCCGACACCCTGCTCATCCGCGCCGCGTGGCAGCGCGGCAAGCAGATCGGCGTCAAGCTCATCACCGTATTTCCGGCCAACGCGGGCGGGGAGCTGCCGTCCATACAAGCCGTCTACATGCTCTTCGACGGCGAGAACGGCAAGCCGCTCGCGAGCCTCGACGGCACCGAGCTCACGTACTGGAAGACGGCCGCGGACTCCGCGCTCGGCACCCGGTTTCTGGCCCGCGAGGATGCCCGGGTGCTGTGCATGATCGGAGCGGGCGCACAGGCTCCGCATCTCATCCGCGCGCACTGCTCGGTGAGGCCGTCGATCGAGCGGGTGACAATCTGGAACCGGACCCACGCCAAGGCCGAAGCGCTCGCCGCCGCGTCGCCGGTAGAGGGCGTGGCGTTCGACGCGAGCATCGACATCGAGTCCGCGTGCCGCGGCGCTGACATCATCTCCACCGCGACCGCGGCCGAGGCGCCGCTGGTGCTCGGCGACTGGCTGCGGCCCGGCCAGCACCTGGACCTGGTCGGCGGATACAAGCCCGAGATGCGCGAAGCGGATACCGAGGCGTTCGAGCGTGCGCGGGTGTTCGTGGACGCGCGGGAGACCACGGTCGGGATCTGCGGTGACCTCCTCGAGCCGGTGAAGGAAGGGCGGTTCAGCGCCGATCGAATCGAAGGCGACCTGTTCGATCTCTGCCGCAACGGCCTGCCGAGCCCGCGCGCGGCCGCCGACATCACCTTGTTCAAGAACGGGGGCGGCGGTCACCTCGATCTGATGACCGCGAGCTACTATGTGGATCGGGTGAGCGGCGGCTGAGAGATTCAGGTCTCCCATAGTTGCCGATCACGCGACGCTCCTCTCGATGATCAGGGCATCGAGGGCGAGGCCGCCCTCGCCCTCGGGCAGAACGACGAACGGGTTCACGTCAACGCTCTCGACCACGTCCGCATGGGCGGCGGCGAAGCGGGAGAGGGCGGCGATGGCGCCGGCGAGTGCGTCCATGTCGCATCGCGGGCGGCCACGCGCGCCTTCGAGCACCTTGGTGCCCGCGAGCTCGGCGATCATCCGCTTCGCCTCCGCGTGGTCGATCGGGGCCTTGCGGAACGCGACATCGTTCACCACCTCGGCGAGGATCCCGCCCGTGCCCACCATCACCACCGGCCCGAATACCGGATCGCGGCGCATGCCAAGAATGCATTCGACCCCTCTCACCATCGGAGCGAGGAGGGTGCCCCGGATCTCGGCGTGCGAATCGTAGGCCCTTGCGCGCGCGAGGAGCGCATCGTGCTCGCCCGCGGCGTCCTCCGGCGCGATACCGAGGGCGACGGCGTCGGCCTCGGTCTTGTGCTCGATATCGGGGGAGAGAATCTTCATCGCGACCGGCGTGCCGATCGCCTTGGCGGCGCGCGCCGCCTCTGCGGCGCTGTGCGCGACGCGCGCTTCCACCGCGGGGACGCCCCACGACGCGAGGAGCCGCTTTGCCTCGTGCTCGTCGAGCCGGCCGCCGCCGTAGCGATCCCCCGGCGGATGCGCGGTCGTGTCCGCACCCGCGCCCGGCCCGCGCGCGAGACCTTCTGCGGCGCGCGCGAGGGCTGACACCGCGCGCACTGCACGCACCGGGTCTTCGAATACCGGCACGTTCAACGCCTCGTAACGTGCAATCGCCTCGCCGGAGCCGATCATCGACATGAGGATCGGCCGGTGTGGATGGCGCTCGCGGGCGCGGGCCAGCGCGTCGAGGATGGGTTTCGCCATGAACTCGACCGACGCGACGTAGGTGAAGAAGATGACGATGGCCGCATAGTCGCCTTCATCGAGCATCGCATCGAGAAATTCGCCGACGAGATGGGGCGCGTTGAATACCTGCGCGGTGATGTCGACAGGGTTTCGTGGGGTACAGAACGAGAGCCTTTCCTTCAAGCGGCTCTGGGTTGCCTCCGGCATCGGTGCGACCTCGAGTCCCTGCGCGGCCGCTTCGTCGGCCATCAGCACGCCGGCGCCGCCCGAGATGGTCATGAATCCGGTGCGGCGGCCCGTGGGCAGGGCGCCGAAGCTCGCGGCGTAGGCTGCGTCGAGCATCTCTTCGGTAGTGTCCGTGCGAACGATGCCGTGCTGGGTGAGCACCGAGCCGAAGACCGCATCGGCGCCGGCGAGCGCGGCGGTGTGCGAGCGCACCGCCTCGGCACCTGCCTCGGAACGCCCGGCCTTGAGAAAGAACACAGCCTTGCCGTGCGCCCGGGCGGCATCGAGCGAGGCGAGCAGGGCATCGCCGTCCCGCGTCCCCTCCGCGTAGGCCGCCACGACCTCGATCTCCGGGCGCGCCGCCATCCACGCGATACACTCGGGCACCGTCACGTCGCACTCGTTGCCGGTAGTGACCCAGAGCCCGACGTCGATGCGGCGCCGGCGTGCGAGCAGCCCGAGGTGCGACCCGTACGCACCGCTCTGGCTCACGATGGCGACCGGGCCGGGCTGCGGGCGATGGATGTCGAGAGTGGTGGTGAACGTTGCGAAGTATCCGATTGCGGCGTTGTACACGCCGAGACAGTTGGGGCCCAGGATGCGCATCCCGCTCGCCTGTGCGATCTCGCCCATCCGCTGCTGGCGTGCCGCGCCATCCGCGTCCGTCTCCGCAAAGCCCGACGTGAACACCACGGCCGCACCCACGCCCCGCTCGGCGCACGCTTCGATGGTCTCGATGGTTCTGTCGGCCGGGACCGCCACGACGGCGACGTCGACCACGCCGGGCACCTCGGCGATGCCCGGATGCGCCTCGATCCCCTGAACCCGGTCGCGGCGTGGGTTGACCGGCCAGATTGCGCCCTCGAATCCGGATTCCTTCAAGTAGCGCAGCGGCCGGCCGCCGATCCGGGTCGGGTCTTCGGAGGCGCCGATGATTGCGACGGAGCGGGGGTTGAAGAGGGCGTCGAGCCCTGACCGCGGTATCGTGTGGTCCACTGGCGGGGGTCGCGGTGTTCGAGAGATCCTATGCGCGGTCCCGAGAGACGAGGCCGCTCTTCAGAGCATCCTTCATCAGCTCCACCACCGCCTTGGTCATCGGCAGCATCGGGTCGCCCTTCAGCCACACGAGGCCGACGTGCTGGGAGATCGTCGGCTTCTCGAGCAGGAGCAGCCGCGCCTTCGCCATCCCGCCGATGCTCTCGATGAAGTAGCGCGGGACGACGGTGGCGCGCCCTCCCTGAATCGCGTGGACGGCCAGCGCGATCATCGCATTGGACTCGAGCCGCGGCCGCGGCGCGCAGCCGACGCTCGCGAACGCCTTGTCGGTGATCTGACGCTCGTGGGTTTGAGGAGAGAGCAGGCACAACGGCAGGGTCGCGGCCTCCGACCAGCTCACCGTCGTACGGCCGGGGAACCAGTCGTTGTCCGGGACCAGTAGATGGAACGGCTCTTCGTAGAGGGGCAGGGAATCGAGCTGATCGTGCGAGGAGACCTGCTCCAGGTAGGTGATCGCGACATCGAACTCGAAGTTTATGAGCCCGAGCCGCATCTCATCGAGGCCGATGAACTGGATGTCGACCGAGGCGGCCGGGTGTTCTTTGGAGAACAGACGATCGATCAGACCGGTGATCGGCATGCTCATCGGCATCGCCGCGATCCGGAGATGCCCGTGGAGCTGGCCGCGCATGATGCCGATCTCCTGGACCATCGCCTGGCGATCGGCGACGATGCGCTTCGACCACTCCAGCACCCGCCGGCCTTCGTCGGTGAACCCTTGAAACCGCCGATGACGCAGGATGATCGGCACCCCGATCTCCTCTTCGAGGTGCTTGATGGCGCTCGACAGGGTGGGCTGCGACACATTGCATCGTGTCGCAGCCCGGCCGAAGTGTCCTTCCTGCTCCAGCGCGATCAGGTACTGAAACTGCCTCAGAAACATGGTGGTTTGTCCGTCACCGCCGCCGGCGATGTTCGTGTTCGCTTCGGGCGAGTGAGATTTTGATAGACATAGGCTATCAAACTACGAAGTGTGTCCGCATGCAATTCCGTCTCCGCGATGGCGTGCATTCTCCTCGGACGGATGTGATCCCACCATGTGCAGATGATCAAGTCGCGAGACGTGGCCGGATGCGATTCCATGCCGGCGCGGCTGGTCCCGCGGTCACGGATCACCGTGCTCGACAGCAGGCGGCGCGGCGGTGAGCGGACCGGTCGCGGTGGCGCTGCTTGCGCTCGGATTGCTGGTCGGGCTCCTGATCGGGGCCATCGGAGTCGGCGGTGTGCTCCTGGTGCCGGCCTTGACCTACATCGGTGGGATGGCGATCCACGTCGCGATCGCGAGCGCGATGGTCGCCTACTTCTTCGCCGGCGGCGTGGGCTCGATCGAGTTCTCGCGCCAGGGCTCGATCCGATGGAGCGACGCCGCGTGGCTCGCGGCCGGGGCGATGCCGGGTGCGTTCATCGGGGCGGCAGCCACCAGCGCGGTGCCGGCGTTCGCGCTGGAGCTTCTGATTGCCGCACTCATCATCGGCTCCGCGCTGAACTCGCTGCGCGACCCAGGGCCGGTGAGCCGCGAGCCGCGCACGCTCGCGAAGAGCGCGCTCGTCGTCATCGGCGTCGTTACCGGTATTGGCTCGTCGATGAGCGGCACCGGCGGGCCGCTCGTGCTTGTTCCCATCCTGCTCTGGCTGCACGTGCCGGTGCTCGCGGCGGTCGGGCTGAGCCAAGTGATCCAGTTGCCGATCTCCGCCTTCGCAACGGCGGGCAACATCGTCTACGGCACGATCGATCTCGCGATGGCGGCGGCGCTCTCGGTGCTGCTGATGATCGGGGTGTGGTTCGGCGCCCGCATCGCCCACCGCGTATCGAGCAAAGCGCTGAAACGGTTCGTGTCGGTGACGCTGCTCGCGGTCGGGGTGATGATGCTCGCACAGCTCGCGCTGCGCGCCGCCGGTGGATCCGGCGCATGGTCGACGGCGCTCCATGCATTGGGTACGGGTTTGTAGTTGATCCATCACGCGGAGCGAATGAGCACTCCAGCTCAAGGGTATGGACGGATGCGTGTTGTAATGCGGAACTGTACCGTCGCGATCGACGAAAAGGACTCCCGTATGGACGACGCCATGCACATGACGCCGGATGAGTTCCGGCGGTGCGGTTACGCGCTCATCGATCGCATCGCCCGCTACATGGAGGAGATCGAGGGGTATCCGGTGCTCGCGCGGGCGCAGCCCGGTTCGGTCCGCAACCAGTTGCCTTGCGCCGCGCCCGAGCACGGCGAGCCGTTCGCGGACGTGCTGCGCGACATCGACGAGATCATCGTTCCCGGCCTCACCCACTGGCAATCGCCGAGCTTCTTTGCCTACTTTCCCGCCAATGCCTCGGGCCCGTCGATCCTCGGCGATCTGCTGTCCTCCGGGCTCGGGGTACAGGGCATGCTGTGGGCGACGAGCCCCGCGTGCACCGAGCTCGAGACCCACGTGCTCGACTGGCTCGTCGACCTGCTCGGGCTGCCCGATTGGTTCCGCTCGACCACGCGGGGGGGCGGCGTCATCCAGGACACCGCTTCGAGCAGCACCCTCACCGCGTTGCTCGCTGCACGGGAACGCGCGAGCGGTGGTGCGGTCAACGAGCATGGCCCGGAACATGGCCTCAAGCAACGGCTGACCGTGTACACGTCGCGGCACGCGCACTCCTCGATCGAGAAGGCAGTCAAGATCGCCGGTCTCGGGCGCGACAACCTGCGGCTCGTCGACGTCGACGACCGTCACGCGATGCGTGTCGATGCGCTGGAGTCGGCCATCGCCTCCGATCGCGCGGCCGGGGCGACGCCCGCAATGGTGAGCGCGACGGTGGGCACGACGTCATCGGGCGCCGTCGATCCGGTGCGTGCCATCGGCGAGATCTGCCGTCGCGAAGGGATTTGGCTGCACGTCGATGCCGCGCACGCCGGCAGCGCCACCATCTGCCCAGAGCATCGGGTGCTCATCGACGGGGTCGAACTCGCGGACAGCTACACGTTCAACCCCCACAAGTGGCTGCTCACCAACTTCGACTGCAACTGCTTCTGGGTCGCGGATCGGGCCGCGCTGATCAATTCGCTGAGTGTCCTCCCGGAGTACCTGCGCAACCGCGCGACGGAGTCGGGCGAGGTCATCGACTACCGTGACTGGCACGTGCCGCTCGGGCGCCGGTTCCGGGCCCTCAAGCTCTGGTTCGTCATCCGTCACTACGGCGCGGAGGGCTTGCGCGCCCACGTTCGCAGCAGCGTCGAGCTTGCCGAGTGGTTCGCGGGGCAGGTGGAGGCGAGCGAAGAGTTCGAGCTGGTCGCACCGGTATCGGTCGGGCTGGTGTGCTTTCGCCACCGCGCGGGCGATGCGTTCAATCAGACCTTGATGGACCGGCTCAACGGGTCGGGCGCACTCTACCTCACCCACACGCGGCTCGATGACCGGCTCGTGCTCCGGCTCGCGGTCGGGGCGCCCGCGACCCGCCGCGAGCACATCGAGGCCGCATGGGTGCGCGTCGTCGAGACGGCGTGTGGGCTCTCGGCCGAGATGCGGGGAGTGTGAGCGGGCGGAGTGGTTCGGGGACGGCGCAGCCCCGCGCGGGGCGCGGAATCGGGACACCACCCATGCGGGATAGTGTTTTGAGTCGGTGCGGCGCTCGTGTTGCAATGCTCTGACCGGCATCGCAGTCGGCAAGCGGGAGTCGTTGGATGCAGCACACCACCCAGGTCGCACTCGTCAACGAGCTCTTGCGGCATATCGACGCGGGGACCACGGCGCGGGCCGAGGGGGTCGCGCGCAACCGTGGCGACGTCTACACGGATCCGGCCCGGCTCGAGCGCGAGTGGTCGATGATCCGGCGGGCCCCTCAGTTCTTCGGGTTCTCCTGCCGGCTGCCCGCGCCGGGCAGCTACGTCACCGACGACGCGACCGGGGTTCCGGTGCTGCTCGTGCGGGGCGAGGACGGCCGCGTCCGCTCGTTTCTGAACGCGTGCCGGCATCGCGGCGCGCGCGTAGCATCCGGGCACGGGGCCGGGCGTCGGAGATTCGCCTGTCCGTATCACGGCTGGACCTACGATTGCCGGGGACGCCTCACCGGGGTGCCGGACCGCGAGAGCTTCGCCGGGCTGGACCTTGCCGGCCGCCATCTCGTCGAGCTGCCGCTCGTGGAGGAGGGCGGCATGCTCTGGTCGGCGCTCGATCCATCCATTGACCTCGATTTCGACTCGTTTCTCTCCGGGCTCGGTCCGGAGCTTGGGTCGTATCGGTTCGAGAGCTACGTGCATTACGCGCAGCGTACCCTTGCGCGGCGGATGAACTGGAAGATGGTCATCGACACGTTTCTCGAGCCGTACCACTTTCCGGTGCTGCACCCGGAGACGGTCCATCCGCTGTTCTTTCCCAATCTCAGCCTGTTCGATCCGTTCGGCCCACACCTGCGGGAAATCTTTCCCCGCCGGACCATCACCGAGTTGAGAGCGTGTCCGGAGTCCGATTGGGACCTGATCACGCATACCGCGGTCATCTACGTGCTCTTTCCGAGCACCGTGATCGTGATGCAGGGCGACCACGCCGAGCTCTGGCGGATCTTCCCCGACGCGAACCGTACCGATGCGAGCATCATTCATCTCGATTTCTATATCCCCGAGCCGGCCGAGACCGACAGCGCGC
>JAKZYK010000158.1:0-3587 GCA_047514485.1 Gammaproteobacteria bacterium | reverse complement strand
CCGGCCGCGGCCGGACCAGGCGAGACCCGTGATCTCGTAGAACCCCGAACCGGGCAGCTTCATCTCGCCCGAGGGGAAGGTGATGACGGACTTGGCCTCCATGGTGAACGAGAACTGCCGGGCCTTGCCGCCGGTGAGGAGGTCGGTGTACTTCGATGTCTCCTCGCGGCTCATGAAGGGCGCATCGCTCACTTCCAGGCGGCGGAGCCACTTGATGTGGGTATTCCCTTCGAAGCCCGGGAGCAGCAGGCGAAGCGGATGGCCCTGCTCCGGACGCAGCGCCTCGCCGTTCTGGGCGTAGGCGAGCATCGCGTCGCCCCAGCACTTGTCGAGCGGGACGCTGCGGGTCATCACCGCGGCATCCGCCCCTTCGGCGAGCACCCAGGCCGCGCCGTCCTGAACCCCCACCTCGGCGAGGATGGTGGACAGCGGAATGCCGGTCCATTCCGAGGTGCTGGTGAGGCCATGGGTTCCCTGCACGGTCTTCAGCTTCGGCTCCCGCCACTCCGTGAGCCCGTTGCCCGAGCACTCGATGAAGTGGAAGCGCGACACCGAGGGGAAGCGCATGAGATCCGCCATCGTGTACTTCATGGGCTTTCCCACCATCCCGTGGATGATGAGAGTGTGGCGCTGCGGATCGATGTTGGGGATGCCGCCGTGGTGACGCTCGAAGTGGAGTCCGGACGGGGTGATGATCCCGTGTCCAGCGTCGAGCGGGGTCATGGTCCAGGAGGATTCCTTGGTGGCGGTCGGGAAGCGCCACCGGACCTCGGACTCGAACTGCGAACGGCTGCCGTATCCGCCGTCGTCGTTGGTGAGCCGGCCCTGAATCTTGGTGGGGTCGTCCGGCACCGGGAACTCGAAGGCGCCGGGGGGTGCGTCGGCAGCGGCGCCGCGGGCAGCGAGCCCCAGCGTCGTGCCCCCAGCCATTGCCGCGGTCGCGGCGAGGAATGAACGCCGGCTGGCCGGCCGTCCGGCGGTGGGGAACATGCCCTCCTTGCAATCGCAGTCCTCAAGCTCCGCCTTGCGGGCCGCGAGGGTGCGCTCCTCCGCCTCCACCATGGCGTCTACCATTGCCTGGGTGCGTTCATCGTACTCGGGCCATGCGGAATCACTGCTCATCGGTTGCTTCCTCCATCTCCCCATAGGTATGGGAGTCCTTGGTTATGAACTTTACGTGCGCTGAATTCCTCCAATTCCCTTGACATTTACCGTGCTCCACCGTAACCGGGCGATCGGCGGATGTACAAAAGTTACTCCCTATATTCCGGTAGGCAGGGTCTATTTGTCCTGAACATCAAGCCAGCAACCCGATCAACCGGGTACGCTCCCGCACTCATCTCCAAAGGAGGCAGTGATGAAATCCCACTATCGGGTCGTGATCGTCGGCGGCGGTGTGGTCGGCGCGTCGGTGCTCTACCACCTCGCCAAGCACGGCTGGACGGACGTGGCGCTGGTCGAGCGCTCGGTGCTGACGGCGGGCTCGTCGTGGCACGCGGCGGGCGGGGTGCACGCCCTCAACGCGGACCCGAACATGGCCGCGCTGCAGGCGTACACCATCGACCTGCTGTCCGAGATCGAGAGGGAATCCGGCCAGAACATCGGTCTGCACATGACCGGCGGGATCACTGTCGCCTCGGCACCGGCGCGCTGGGAGTGGCTGCAGTCGGCGTACCGGATCTTCCAGACCATCGGGATCGAGGACTGCCACCTGATGACCCCGGACGAGATCCGCGAGAAGTGCCCCATCATGGACGTCACCGGGGTCATCGGCGGACTGTGGGCCGACCGCGAGGGCTACCTCGATACCACCGGCACCGTCCACGCGTACGCCGGCGCCGCCCGCAAGCGGGGCGCCGAGGTCATCGAGCACAACAAGGTCGAGGCACTGAACCAGCGCGCCGATGGCACCTGGGATGTGGTGACCGAGAAAGGCGTCATCCACGCCGAGCACGTAGTCAACGCGGGCGGGCTGTGGGCCAAGCAGGTCGGGCGCATGGTGGGGCTCGACCTCCCGCTCTCGCCGCTGCAGCACCACTACTTCGTCACCGAATCCATTCCCGAGGTGGCGGCGATGGACTTCGAGGTGCCGATGACCGTGGACCTCGAAGGCTTCACCTATATCCGCCAGGACCAGCAGGGCGTGCTCGTCGGGATCTACGAGGTCGATCACAAGCACTGGAATATCGACGGCGCGCCCTGGGACTACGGCTTCGATCTCATCCCCGAGGAGATCGATCGGATCGCCGGCGAGCTGGAGATGGCATGGCGCCGGTACCCGGTGCTGCAGCGTGTGGGGGTGAAACGGTGGGTGAACGGCGCCTTCACCTTCTCCCCGGACGGCAACCCGCTGGTGGGACCGGTGCCCGGAATGCGCAACTACTGGCTCGCCTGCGGAGTGATGGCCGGGTTTCTCCAGGGCGGCGGGGTCGGAAAATCTCTCGCGGAATGGATGATCGACGGGGAGGCGGAGGCCGACGTGTGGCCGATGGACATCGCACGCTACGGACCCTTCGCCTCGAACCGGGAGTACATCAGGCAGACCACCGGGCAGTTCTACTCGCGTCGCTTCGTGATGACGTATCCGAACGAGCAGCTCCCCGCCGGGAGGCCGCTTCGCAAGTCTCCGGCCTACGACGCCATGAGCGCCGCGGGCTGCCTCTGGGGATGCACCTGGGGCCTGGAGACGCCGCTGATGTTCGCGCCGCCCGACTTCGAGGAGACACCGACACTCAGGCGCTCGAACGCGTTCCCGATCGTCGCCGAGGAGTGCGAGGCGGTACGCAAGCGGGTGGGTCTCGTCGACATCTCGGGATTCTCGCGCTTCGAGGTGAGCGGCTCGGGCGCGAGGGAGTGGCTCGATCGGATCATGGCCTCGCGCCTCCCCGCTCCCGGCCGCGCCAAGCTCGCGCCAATGCTCGCTCCGAACGGACGGCTCAAGGGTGACCTCACCGTCTTCAACTGGGGCGACGGCACGTGGTGGATCATGGGCTCGTACTACCTGCGCCAGTGGCACATGCGCTGGTTCTCGGACTGGATCGCGACGCTGGAAGCCGGTGACGTCTCGGTGCGCGACATCTCCGACGCGACAGTGGGATTCGCGCTCTCCGGTCCCCGCTCCCGCGACGTGCTTGCGAAGCTCACCCACCAGGACATCTCGAACGAGGCGCTGCCGTTCATGGGATGCGCGACGCTGGATGTCGGCCTCGTGCGTGCCCGGGTCGGCCGCCTGTCAGTCGCCGGAGAGCTCGGATACGAGATCAACGTGAGCGCCGCCGAGCACATCGTGCTGCGCCAGATGCTGCTCGAAGCGGGCCAGGATCTCGGACTTCGCGAGTACGGCTTCTACGCGATGAACTCTCTGAGACTCGAGAAGAGCTTCGGGATCTGGAGCTGCGAGTTCACCCAGGGCTACACGCCGGGCATGACCGGCATGGACCGCTGGATCGCATGGAACAAGGGCGAGTTCACCGGCCGCGAGGCGGCGCTGGCCGAACGCGAGAAGAACACCGCACCGCACAAGCTGGTCACCCTGGAGGTGGACGCGCTGGACGCGGACGCATCCGGCTACGAGCCGGTGTGGAAGG
>JAKZYK010000157.1:0-5909 GCA_047514485.1 Gammaproteobacteria bacterium | reverse complement strand
CGCAGCAACATGGTCAGCCAGTTTCTGGACGGGCGGCTCGGCTACCGGCGTGTCTACAACGTGCCCGGAGGGATCGCGCAGTGGATAACGGAGGATCGGCCAACCGTCGAGCACCGATAGCGTGCGTTTTGCCGGATGGTCGTCCAAGGGACGGCGCACAAGTCATCCCGGACCGATTCAGCCGAGGGGTCCAGGGCGATCAGTGGCTTGGTCGGTGGCCTTGCGGTGCACGCGTGACCAGCGCCACTGCAGCCGCGAGCAGAGAGAGCGCCGCGAACGCGGTCAGACCGCTCGCGTAGCTGCCGGTCAGGTCGTGGAGCACACCGGCGGCGAGCGGTCCGATTGCCTGCCCTCCCACCTGGGCGGGCAGCGTGATCCCGCGGATCGCGCCGAAGTGGGCACGGCCGAAGTAGCTCGCCCACGCGACCGGGATCATCGTGAGGATGCCGCCGATTCCAGCGCCGAACAGCACCGCCGCAGTGTAGCCGAGGAGCGGTCCTTCCACCTCGCGCATGATGACCGCGCCGAACGCCATGAGCACGGCGCTCGCCGCGAGCGCCGCGCGCACCGGCACGCGGTCGCCGAGATAGCCGAACAGGAGGCTCGACAGCGCGCCGGCGAGGGAAAAACTGCTCACGATGGTCGCCGCGACCGTCGGCGAGACCCCGCGCTCGATGAGATGCGGCGCCTGGTGCAGGCTCACCCCCGCCTGCACGGGAAAGACGAGCAGGGTGTAGGTCATCATCAGCCAGAGCGTGGAGGTGCGAAGCGCCTGGGTCCGTGTGAAGTCGATCTCGCCCGCACCCGCGGCGCGAGCGGCCATGGCGGGCGTATCCGGACCGGCCTCGCCGCCGTCGGGCCGCAGCCCGATGTCCTCGGGCTCACGTACGAGCAGGAACCATTGCGGGAGCACGCCGAGCACGATGGCGATTACCGCAAGGGCCAACCACCCGGCACGCCAGCCGGCAACGTCGATCGCACCCGCGACGACGAGTGGAAGGACGGTCAGTCCAGCACCGGTCGACATCGCGAGCAGGGACATCGCGCGGGCGCGGCGGCGCACGAACCACTTCGTGACCGCGGAGGTCGTGCCGATCTCGAATGGAGTCGAGAACATCATGCGAGAGATGCTGAACGCGACGTAGAACCAGAGCAGTCCCTGGGTGCCGGCGAGCGCGATGCAGCACCCGCTCACCGCCACCGCGCTCGCGACCAGCAGCGCGCGGGAGCCGTGGCGGTCGAACAGCGGCCCCATGAACGGAGCGACGAATGCACCGAGCACCGCGCCGGCCGAAACCGCGCCGGAGATGCCGGTACGCGACCAGCCGAACTCGCTCGTCATCGGCACGATGAAGATGGAGAGCGTCGCCACCGCGGCGGCCTGGCGCACGACGCTCGAGCACATCGTGCAGCCCAGGATGGCCCAGCCGTAGAAGAAGGGGAGGCGCTGAACGAGGGTGCGGATCATCTGCAACCGGCGCTACTGCACCGAGCTCGTCCCGATGCTCGCCGGGCGCTCGCCGTATTGGCCCCGCGGCCCGAACCTGTTGTTCGAACTCTTCGCCGAGGCCGGTCGGCGGGCCACCCGGTCGATGACGATTTCAACGATGCAGAGCAGGAGGGCGGCGTACTTCTTCCTGTCGGGCGGGACGACCGCAGTGTCCGGGCAGAGATTCAATGCCTGGAACATCGGCATGGCCAAGCGCAACCCTTCGTGGACTATCCATCCTTCGTCACCGCGTCCAACCATTGCTGCGTCGAGGTCTCGCTCGCCTCCAGCACCGGCATCACGGCGGGATGGGCATTGGCAATCTTTCGCCACGCGGCAATCTTCGGACCGAATTCGGCTGAACGCCCGAACACCGGGAACATCAGATCCGCCAGAAGAAACGTCGCCGGGTAGGCGCAATCCGCAAACCCGATTTCCGATGTGAGGAGGTACGGCTTGGGGTCAACGAGGGTTTCCAGGCGCGCCACCTGGCGATTGAACGCATCCAGTTTTTCGTCGACAAACGCCGAGTCCCGTTGCGACGGTGTCAAGTGCGGGAAGAGAGCCCGAAGATTCGGTTCCACCATGAAATCGTGAAACCGCGAGAGAAAGCGCTGGCGGCCGCGCAGTTCAGCGTCACCGTGCAAGAGCGTCGGCTCCGGCCATTTATCTTCAAGGTATTCGTTGATGACATCCGACTCGCTGAGGATCGCTCCCTCATCGTCGATGCCCGGAATCGTACCTGACGGGACGATGCTCATGTACTCGGGCGACGAATATCCGCCCGGCGGCGGCCTCTTTTCATGGCCTATGCCCTTGATGTTGAGCGCGATAGCGACCTTGGCACTGTAGTTGCTGAACGGCAGTGAATAGAGGATGAGCATTCGAGATTTCTCCCTGTTGGCCGAGAACCGTCAACAGGTCGGCGAGGGCGCCTGACCTTACACCGAATTCGAAACGCGGTGAACCCGCAGAGTTCTCCTGCAGAGTTCTCCAATGCTCCACACCATCGCCACCCGCGTCATCCTTCTTGCACGGGTCCCACCTTTGCCGGCATCCAGAATGCGCCACGATGACAGCGAAATGTCTGCGCTCGGATCGTCACCCGCACGCTTGACGCTCTTCCTCCGTCCCATTTACGTTGCGCCGGCTTTCACCGAATCCGACACCTGCTTGCAAAGGAGCATCGCATTGAAGACCAAGCTGCGCGACACCTGGAACTCTGGCCGAGGCGGCGTCAACGCATGGCTCTCCACCCCGAGCCCCATCACCGCCGAGGTCACCGGCAAGGCCGGGTTCGACTCGGTCACCATCGATCTTCAGCACGGCCTGAACGACTACCAGGTGGCGCTGTTCATGCTTCAGGCCCTCGCGGCGAGTGATTCGACCCCGATGGCGCGGGTGCCGTGGCTCGAGCCCGGCATCATCATGAAGCTGCTCGATGCGGGGGCGCTGGGGATCATCTGCCCGATGGTCAATACGCGGACCGACGCGGAACGCCTGGTGCATTACGCAAGCTACGCGCCGGCCGGTACGCGGAGCTTCGGCCCGACCCGCGCGATGCTTGTCTACGGCGCGGACTACGCGTCGAAGGCGAACGACGCAGTGATCACCCTCGCGATGGTCGAGACCACTGAAGCGCTCGGCAACGTCGAGGCGATCGCGAAGACCCCGGGGCTGACCGGCATCTACATCGGCCCGAGCGACCTGGCTCTCTCGATGGGCCATACACCGAAGCTCGACCCGGACGAACCGGCGGTGGTCGAGGCGATCGGGCATATCCTGGATACGTGCCAGGGCGCGGGCATTCGTTGCGGCATCCACTGTCTGGCCCCGTCGTACGCGAAACGGATGCTCGGCATGGGCTTCGACTTGGTGACGATCGGCAGCGACATCCGGCTCTACAGCGCGGCGTGTGCGAGCGCAATCGCCGAGGCACGGGGATGAGCGGGGACACGAAAGCCACGGTCCGCCGCGCGGACAGTCAGGTCCATGTCGATGCGCAGGCGATGGAGCGCCTCGTCGGTGGGATCTTCGAGCGCGCCGGCTGCGATGCCGAGGAGGCCCGCCGTATCGCATGGCGGCTCACCGGCGCAAATCTTCGCGGGCATGATTCGCATGGCGTGCTCCGCACCAGCCGCTACGTGGAGTGGATGGAGGACGGCAAGGTCTTCCCGGGCCGGAGCATCAAGGTCGAGCGTGAGACCGAGGTGCTCGCGGTCATCGACGGCGACTACGGCTTCGGGCAGACGGTCGGGGAGCAGACCGTGGATCTCGGGGTCGCGAAGGCGGGCCGGCACGGGGTGGCGGTCACCGCGCTCAAGAACTCCGGCCATCTCGGCCGCATCGGGGATTGGGCGGAGCGGGCCGCGAAGTCGGACTGCGCGTCCATCCACATGGTAAACGTTCGCGGGAGCCTGATCGTCGCGCCCTACGGGGCGATCGAACGCCGCGGCAGCACCTCGCCGTTCTGCGCCGGGGTGCCGCGGCCCGGCGCGCCGCCGATCATCCACGACTTCGCCACCTCGGTGGTTGCGGAAGGCAAGGCGATGGTCGCGCTGCACGGAGGCAAGCCGCTGCCCGAGGGCGCGCTCGTCGGCGCGGACGGCAGCTACACCTCGGACCCGGGCCCGCTCTACGGCGAGACGCCGCCGGGGCGCACCCCCGACCCGAACGCGGGTCCGGGCGCCCTCAACACGTTCGGCCTGCACAAGGGGTCCGGGCTTAACTTCTTCATGGAGATGTTCGCCGGTGCTCTGACCGGCTCCGGCACCGCGGCGGCCCTCGGCGATAGCGGGAAGCGGCGATTCTGCAACGGGATGTTCTCGATCTACATGCAGGTCGGCGCATTCCACGACGACGACTGGTTCGCGCGCGAGGTGAGCGCTTACGTCGAATACTGGAAGAGCGCGCGGCCGTTGCAAGCGGGAGGCGAGGTCCTCGTTCCCGGCGAGAAGGAGCGGCTGACGATGGCCGAGCGGCGCGAGAGCGGGCTCCCTCTCTCGGAAGGAGCGTGGGAGGACATCCTCGCCGCGGCCGAGAAAGTGGGGATGAGCGATAGCGAGGTGGAGGCGACGCTCGGCTGAAGCGGCTGCGGTCGGCCGCCGGGCGGACTCCAGGCCGGCGCTCGGAAATCAGCGATCAGGTTGCCATACCGCTCTTGATCCCTACAGGAACCCCGCTTCCTTGAAGCGGCTGATGAAAGTCTGCAAGCGCTCGCTCTGCGGGTTGACAAGAATGTCGGCAGGCGGACCTTCCTCGACAATCTTGCCCTCGTCGATGAACAGCAATTGGTCGCCGACGTCGCGCGCGAAGTGCATCTCGTGCGTAACGATCATCATCGTCATGCCCTCCTCGGCAAGTTGACGCATGACTTGCAGCACCTCGCCCACCAGCTCGGGATCGAGCGCCGACGTGACCTCGTCGAACAGCATCACCTTGGGCTGCATGGCAAGCGCGCGGGCGATGGCGACCCGCTGTTGCTGGCCGCCGGATAGCTTGGACGGGTATTCGAACGTCTTGTCCTCGAGCCCCACCTTGCCGAGCAGCTCCCGGGCGATGTCGCTCGCCTCCGATTTGCGCACGCCCCTCACGTTCATCGGCGCCATCATGATGTTGTCGATGACGTTGCGGTGGGGAAACAAGTTGAAGCTCTGGAAGACGATGCCGACTTCCGCGCGCAGCTCGGCGATCCGCCGCTCCGATTGACGCTTGCGGGCGCCGTTGGCTCCGAACTCGTAGCCGACGGATTGGCCGTCGATCCACACCTCGCCGCCGTCGTACTCCTCCAGGAAGTTGACGCACCTCAACATGGTCGACTTGCCGGATCCGCTTGGACCGATGACCACCAGAACCTGTCCGCGATCGACGGTGAAGCTGCAGCCGTCCAGCACCTGCAGCGTGCTGAACCTCTTCTTCAGGTCCTTGACCTCGATCATCGTCCTTGGCTTCTCCTGCACCGTTTCGTTGCCGATCGTGCGCAAAATCTCAGGGCTCTTTCGGAGTGTAGTCCGCCTGTGGCCAATAGGCGTTGATTTCATCGGCCTGATGCTCGGCCGTGAACCGCTCCCAGATCAGCCCGTCCGGCCCGGGCTCGGCGGTGAAGGTCGCAGCCTCCGGATCCTCGATGCCGAGGTGGCGAAGCTGGCCAGCCTCCTTTGCGTTCTCGGTGAGGGAGATGTTGGCAGATTCGGTACGAAACAGAGCGTAGGTGTCGGGCACGACCACGCAAGGCGCAACGCCGAGTCGATGCCGTGTGTCCTCGATGGCGTCGTCCAGCTTGCTGACAGCGAGAGCGATGTGGATACGTTTCATCGGGGCATTGTCCGCGGATTGCCGAGGCACGCGCCTACTCCTCGTACTTGGTGCGCTTCTCCAAATGTGCCGCCCAGATTGACATCGGATAGCACACCAGGAAGTA
>JAKZYK010000156.1:0-4024 GCA_047514485.1 Gammaproteobacteria bacterium | reverse complement strand
CCATCGATTCTCGATCGGAAACCTCCGTGATTGGATCGATCGCATCGTGCTCATTGGATTTCTTGGACATGAATGATTCTCCTGGCGATTCGAAGACAAAGAAACTAAGGATATCGGTCATGGCGATGGGCCATCACGTCTCGGCCTTGCGCCTGCCGCGAGGATCAAGTTCGGGACGGCGCATACCCGATCCACTTCGGATTTCCCGACGTGATTCGAGAACTCGCGAATATTTGCCGTTCATGCTCGCAGGCAAACGATAGGTGACGTGTTGCCGGAGTGTCAACCGACAGAGTTGCCCAATGCGCGGCCGACCTTTTTCTCCCGCCGACAGTGGCATGGTTACGGGGTCGCAGAGTGACTTGTGTCACTTGCAGAGTATTGAGCCTGACCTATTGGTTGGAAGTTGGAAACCAGATTCTCGTTATCAACGGGTCGAGCGCGCTGAACGGCTCGGGTCAAGCCGCGAGATGCTTGCGAATCGCGGCGAACCCGCGCATGTAGATGTCCTCGCCGACGAGGGTGCGGAGCTTGCGTTCCTGCCCGCGCGGGGTGTCGAACTCCGAGGTCCAGCGCCAGAACGTGCGGTCGCCGTCGGTCACCCGATGCAGCGTGACGTGGGCGACGTAGTTGAGCAGCGGGATCGGGGTGTCCAGCAGGCAGTACGAGATGGTCTTCTCGGTGTCGGAGAGGGTGAGCAGGCGTTCGCGGAGAACCGCGCCGTCGGTGAGCCGGAAGCGGCGCACCGCTCCGACCACATCGCTCGGCCGGCGCTCCTCGATGCGGCTCTCCTTGACGACAGGGTGCCAGCGGTCGTGTCCGTTGAAGTCGCGCAACACCGACCACACGCGGTCGATGGGTGCGTCGATCACGGTGCTTTTCTCCACCTTCATCATTCCCGGCCGCCCTCTCCTGCCGTTCAACCGCCGGCGTGCTTCTTCAGTGCGTCGAAGCCGCCCTGGAACACGTTCGCGCCGATCCCCTCGACCAGCTCCGCCTCGCGGGCAGGATCGCAGTCGAACTCCGCCGACCACTCGGCGAACGTCCGGTCGCCGTCGGTCACCGGGGTGAGCCGCAGGGTCGCCACGTAGCCCTCGACCCCCATCGAGGACTCCAGGATCGAATAGGTGCAGAAGAGGTCGTAGTCGGAGAGGCCGAGAAGCTGTTCACGCACCGTCGATCCGTCCTGGAGGGTGAGGACGCGGATGCAGCCGACGCGATCGGAAGGCTCGCCGTTCTCGATTCCGCTCGCGGCGATGAGCGGGTGCCATCCGGGGAGGCCGTTGAAGTCGCGCACGCGGTCCCACACCGACCCGACCGGGACGCCGATGATGCTCGATATGTAGATCCGGGCCATCGGTCAGTCCTTCGACTTCTTCTCGTCGGCTCCAGCGTCTTTCTCCTCCGCCTGGGTGGAACGGCGGATGCTGTCGAGGTCTCGGGCCTCTCGGATCAGTCCGCCCATCTTCGAAAGGCTGCCACCTTCCATCCCGATGTCGCCGAGCAGCGAGTCGATGAGCGGAGCCTGGACGCGATAGCGCAGCGCCGAGTCGATGACCTCGTCGGTCATGTTGCGGCCGCTGCCGCCGGCGCCCCCGAGGCCGTCCACATGGAGGATGTTGATACCGTCGATTTTCTCCATGGGGCGAACGCTCTCTCGCACGATCCCTTCGACCTTGTCGAGGAGATTGCGCCGGAAGACCGAGAGACGTGCCTGGTCGGTCAGCACGTTCTCCGCTTCGTTGAGGAGGCGTTGCGCCTCCGCTTCCACCGTGGCCCGGATGCGATCGACCTCGACCACGATGCGTTGCTCCTCGGCGTCCTTCTGCGCGAGCAGCAGCTCGATCTCGCGCCGGCGATTGGCGATCTCGGCGTCGCGCGCGGTCGCGACCTGCTCCTCCGCCCGAACCGCCTTGGCCCGTGCCGCTTCGTACTCGATCTGGGACTCGGCCCGCTCTTTCGACTTCCCGAGCAGCGCTATCGACTTGTCGATGTCGATCAGCTCGACTACTTGGTCGCGTTCGATCTCGAGACGGCGCAGATCCCGATCGCGGTTCACGCGGGCCTCGTCGAGCCCGCGGTCCGACGCGATCCTGGCGCGTTCGATCTCCTCGTCGGCGGCGATCTCCGCCTCCTCCAGCGCCTGGCGCCTGCCGACCTCGATCTGCTCCAGCGCCCGGCGATGTTCGAGCCGCGCCTCGTCGAGAGCCTTGTCGCGCGCGACCGCGGTGGTCGCGACTTCGCGGTCCACCTCGATGTCGGCCTGGCGCACCCGCTGCTCGGCCGCGGCGCTCTCGACCCGCTTCGCCGCCACCGCGATGTCGCGGTCCTGCTCCGCGATCTCGATCGCCCTGCGCTGACCGACCTCCAGCACCTCGCGATCCCTCGCGGCCACGATGCGTTTCGCATCGATCGCGAGCTCCTGTGCGATGCGGGCCGCTTCGACCGCCTCACGCGCCGTGATCTCCGCCTCCTCGATGGCCCGATTCCGCGCAATCTCCAGCGCCCGCGTGGCCTCCTCGCTCACCACCCGCTCCGCCGCGATTGCCTTCTCCCGCGCGATGCCCGCCGCCTCGATCGCGCGCTCCGCCTCGATGTTGGTCTGCTCCAGCGTACGGTGGCGCTCGATCTCGAACCCGCGCGTCTCGCGCTCGGATTCGATGCGCTCGACTGCGACCTTCTTCTCCTGCGCGATCCGCGCCCGCTCGGTCGCCTCGCGCGCCGCGATCTCCGCCTCCTCGAGCGACTTGCCGCGCTCGATCTCCAGGCTGCGGGTCTCACGCTCCGAGGCGATCCGTTCGGCGTTGACCGCCTTTTCCTGCGCGATCCGCGCTCGGTCGGTCGCCTCGCGCGCTGCGATCTCCGCCTCCTCCAGCGACCTGCCGCGCTCGATCTCCAGGCCGCGGGTCTCGCGATCCGAGGCGATGCGCTCGACGCTGACCGCTTTCTCCTGTGCGATGCGCGCCCGCTCGGTCGCCTCCGCGGCGCCGATCTCCGCCTCCTCCAGAGCGCGGGTGCGCTCGATCTCGCGGCGGCGGGTCGCCTCCTCCTGCTCGATGCGCAGCTCGGTCAGGGCCCGCTCCTGCGCGATGCGGGCCTGCTCGGTCTCGCGCTGCGCCGCGATCTCCGCTGCCTCAACCGTACGCTTGCGCTCGATCTCCAGCCTCTGGGTCTCTTCCTCCGACGCGATGCGTGTCTCGGTAACCGCGCGCTCCTGCGCAATGCGCGTCTTCTCGATCTCCTCGCGAGCGCCGATCTCCGCCGCCTCGATCGCGCGGGTGCGCTCGATGTCGCGCTGGCGGGTCGTCTGCTCGGCCGCGATGCGGGCCGCGTTGAGCGCCTCTTCGTTCGCGATCCGCGCCTTCTCGGTCTCTTCCCGGGCGAGGATCTCGGCCTGCTCGGCCTCGGTCTCGCGCTGCGCGCGCTCGCGGGCGAGATCGGCGCGCTGCACCGCGCGCCGGATCTCGATGTCGCGTTCCTGATCGAGGCGCGCCGTCTCGCTCTCGCGCTCGATCTCCAGCGTCTGCTTCTCCGCCTCGAGGTTGCGGGCGCGGATCCGGACCATCGCGTCCTGCTCGATGTCGTTGCGCGTCTTGCGGCGGGTCTCGATCTCCTCGATGAGCCGGGTGAGGCCCTCCGCGTCGAACCGGTTGGACGGGTTGAAGTACTCCAGGTCGGTCTGATCGAGCTCGGTGATGGCGACCGATTCAAGCTCCAGGCCGTTCATCGCAAGCGCCTCGGAGGCGTCGGCCTTCACCTTGACGACGTAGTCGCCGCGCCGCTCGTGCATCTCCTCGAGCGTCATCTCGGCCCCGACCGAACGCAGGGCGCCGATGAACTTGCCCGACAGCAGCTCGTGAAGCCGAACCTGCTCCATCGTGCGCCGGCCAAGGGTCGCGGCAGCGTTCGAGACCGCTTCACGGGTCGGCGCCACGCGCACGTAGAACTCGGCCACCATGTCGACGCGCATCCGGTCCTTGGTGATGAGCGCGTTCTCCTTGTCGCGGATCACCTCGAGCTGGAC
>JAKZYK010000155.1:0-13806 GCA_047514485.1 Gammaproteobacteria bacterium | reverse complement strand
CGCGCCGAGGACTTCCGGCTCGATACGTCATGGACGGCCGAACGCGCCTATCGTTTCATCGAGGGGACTCGCGGACCGGCGACAACGTTCACGGTCCTCAGCGACGAGGGTGAGATCGAGATCGAGAGGGCGATTGGATTCGATGCGCAGGCGCGGACCGGACCGGCGGTCGAACGGTCCGGCGGGATCGTGACGATCCGTTTCGCCGAGGGCATGCTCCGGGCGGTCCCGGCCCACACCGTTCAACTCTCGATGGCCAGTTCCCGGTCGAATTCGACACCGGGCACGGCCCGGTCTCGGGTTCCAGCCGGATCGTGACCATCGGCTTCACCGAGGGCGCCTTCGAGCGGCTCCGGCACGCACTGCTCAGACCTCGATGGCCAGCTCCTCGTCGAATCCGAACGTGGACATGTCCCGGATGCGCGACGGATAGAGCACGCCGTCGAGGTGGTCGCATTCGTGCTGCACCACCCGCGCGTGATAGTCATCGACCTCGCATTCGATGCAGTTCCCGAATGCATCGAAGCCCGTGTAGCGGATTCGGGTATGGCGCGGCACGATGCCGCGCATGCCGGGGACGCTGAGGCATGCCTCCCAGCCTTCGGCCATCGTATCGGCCAGCGGCTCGATCACCGGATTGACGAGCACCGTCGGCGCAATCGGCGCAGTCTGCCCGCAACGAGCCGTGCCGTCGCGCTCGTCGAGACCGAAGACCACGACCCGCTTCGCCACCGCGATCTGGGGCGCCGCGATGCCGATGCCTCCGCTCGCATGCATCGTCTCCCACAGGTCCTCGACGAGCGCGTGCAGCTCGGGGGTGTCGAATCGGGTGACGGGCTCGGCCACGCAGCGCAACACCGGGTGACCCATTCTGATGACGGTTCGAACGGTCATGGCGCCCCATATGATAGTGGTAGAATTCTGACTTGACCCGACTTTGCGCATCACCCCATGGCAGGCCATTCCAAGTGGGCAAACATCCAGCACCGCAAGAAGGCCCAGGACGCCAGGCGGGGCAAGCTGTTCACCAAGCTCATCCGTGAGGTCACGAGCGCCGCGCGCGAAGGCGGCGGCGACCCCGACGCCAATGCCCGGCTGCGGCTCGCGATGGACAAGGCGTTCGCGGGCAACGTGCCGAAGGATACCGTCGATCGGGCCACCAAGCGCGCGACGGGCGAAGCCGGCGCCGACGCCCTCGAAGAGGTGCGTTACGAGGGATACGGCCCGGGCGGCGCCGCGGTGATGGTGGACTGCGCTACCGACAACCGCAACCGGACCGTCGCGGAGATCCGTTACGCGTTCACGAAATGCGGCGGCAATCTCGGCACCAGCGGCTCGGTAGCGTATCTGTTCACCAAGGTCGGCCAGCTCTCGTTCCCCCCCGGCACCGACGAGGATCGGCTGATGGAAGCGGCGCTCGAAGCCGGCGCCGAGGATGTGGTCGCGAACGACGACGGCTCGCTCGACGTGATCACCGCTCCGGAAGGGTTCGGCGACGTTCACGACAGCGTCGTCGCCGGCGGCCTCGATCCGGAGCAGGCGGAGGTGACGATGCGCCCGTCCACGAACGTCTCCCTCGATGCCGAGAACGCGCGGCAGATCATCAGGTTGATCGAGATGCTGGAAGACGTCGACGACGTGCAGCAGGTGTATTCCAACGTGGAGATCTCGGACGAGATCCTGGCCGAGCTCGGTTGAGCGCGATACGCATCATCGGCGTCGACCCAGGCTCCCGGTCCACCGGATACGGCATCGTCGATGCCGACGGAATACGTCTCGTTCACGTCGCGAGCGGGTTCGTGCGCGCCGGCGATGGCGACTGGTCCGGCCGGCTGCGCAGGATCTTCGAAGAGCTCGGGGCAATCATCGACGTGCACGCCCCGAGCGAGTTCGTGATCGAGAAGGTATTCATGCATCGAAACCCCTCCTCCGCCTTGAAGCTCGGACAGGCCCGGGGCGTTGCGATTCTCGCCGGCTCCATGCGCTCGCTGCCCCTTCACGAGTATTCACCGAACGAGGTGAAGCAGGCGGTCACCGGCAGGGGGCATGCCCGGAAGGAACAGATCCAGTACATGACCAAGGTGTTGCTCGCGTTGCGGGAGCCGCCCCAGACCGACCAGGCGGACGCGCTGGCCGTCGCGATCTGCCACGCACACCTGCGAACGACGCTCGCGCGGCGCGAGCGCGCGCTCGCGAGCGTCGCGGGCGGTCCCCGGTGATCGCCTGGATGCGCGGGGTGCTGCGCGAGAAGCGTCCTCCCGTGCTGCTCGTCGACACCAGCGGCGTCGGCTACGAGATGGAGGCGCCGATGACGACCTTCTACGACCTTCCCGCCACCGGCGAGCCGGTGACGCTCTACCTGCACCACGTCGTGCGCGAGGATGCGCAGCACCTGTACGCGTTCGCGCACCGGGCCGAGCGGGACGTATTCCGCCAGCTCCTGCGCGTGAGCGGCGTCGGCGCGAAGCTCGGATTGGCAATCCTCTCCGGGATGGATGCGGGCCGATTCACACGCTGCGTGCTCGAAGGCGACACCGCGAGCCTCTCCAGGCTGCCCGGCATCGGCAAGAAGACGGCGCAGCGCCTCGTGATGGAGATGCGCGACAAGGTCGATGCGGCTTCGTCCGGTGCGGCCGCCGCGCACGCCGGGGCCAAACCCGCGCCGCGCCGTGACGACCCGGTAGCCGAGGCAGTGGGCGCGCTGATCGCGCTCGGGCTCAAGCCGCCGGAGGCGAGCCGCCGGGTTCATGCGATCGGGACCGATGGTCTTGCCTGTGAAGAGATCGTGCGGCTCGCGCTCCAGTCGATGGTGCGTTGAGTCCCGGCCTTTCCGGCTTTCGAGAACGTTGTGTATCCATCGGGCACACAAGAGCGGCGGTAGTTGCTCAGCGCAATGTCGGATGACTCCCTCGGCTGACCCGACCTATGGAGAGATATTGGAACTGAGCTACCGGAGCGGCTCGCTTCTGGTGGCACAGCAATCGGAACGGTACGATCGAAGCAACGACGCGACCGGGAGCACAGAGGCCGGGAACGGCCGTGAATCAATCAGTCCGAGGACTACTTCCGGCCATGGAAACATTGAATCCGGGCGCCCCGCGAAGCGCCGCCACGCCAGCAGGACCAATGGAGTCGGAGCGTCTCGTGACCGGGCAGGCCAGAGCGGAGGATCAGGCGTTCGATCGGGCCATTCGCCCCAAGCGGCTCGCGGACTATGTAGGACAGCCGGCGGTGCGCGAGCAGATGGAGATCTTCATCGAGGCGGCCCGACGGCGAGGCGAGGCCCTCGACCACCTCCTCATCTTCGGCCCGCCGGGTCTCGGCAAGACCACCCTGGCCCACATCGTCGCGAACGAGATGCAGGCCGGCCTGCGCCAGACCGCAGGACCTGTTCTCGAACGCTCGGGCGATCTCGCGGCGCTGCTCACCAACCTGGAGCCGCGCGACGTGCTCTTCATCGACGAGATGCACCGGCTGAACCCCGCGGTCGAAGAAATTCTCTATCCGGCGATGGAGGACTATCAGCTCGACATCGTCATCGGCGAGGGCCCGGCCGCGAGATCGATCAAGCTCGATCTTCCACCATTCACCCTCGTCGGCGCGACGACCCGCGCCGGGATGCTGACGTCGCCGCTTCGCGACCGGTTCGGCATCGTTCAGCGGCTCGAGTTCTACAACACCGCCGACCTCGCACACATCGTCGCGCGGTCGGCCGCGATTCTCGGTGTCGAGACCACCGAGGACGGCGCCCGCGAGATCGCATCACGCTCGCGCGGGACGCCCCGCATCGCGAATCGCCTCCTGCGAAGGATCCGCGACTACGCGGAGGTCAAGGCGGACGGACGGGTCACCGCGGCGACCGCGAATCGCGCCCTCGACCTGCTCGACGTCGATGCGCACGGTTTCGATCTGATGGATCGCAAGCTGTTGCTCGCGGTCATCGAGAAGTTCGACGGCGGGCCGGTCGGCATCGACAACCTCGCGGCCGCAATCGGGGAAGAACGCGACACCATCGAGGACGTGCTCGAGCCGTATCTCATTCAACAGGGATTCCTCATGCGCACACCAAGGGGCCGAGTGGCGACTCGAACCGCCTGGGCACACTTCGGTCTGAAACCGCCGCCGAGCATTTCGGCGCCCACCGAGCCCGACCTGTTCGAAGGGTCCGCCTGAGCCGGGCCTCCCGCGATGACGGCCGCCCCGCTCATGCCACAGCCCGATCGAGCGTTCGTCTGGCCGGTGCGCGTGTATTGGGAGGACACCGATGCAGGCGGCATCGTGTACTACGCGAACTACCTGAAATTCATGGAGCGAGCGCGAACCGAATGGTTGCGCGCGCTTGGCTGCGACCAAACCCATATGCGAGCCCGACACCGTCTCCAGTTCGTCGTCGCCCGGGCGAACGTCGAGTTTCGGCGCCCCGCCCGATTCGACGATCGGCTCGATGTCGATGTCCGGGTGCTGGCGCTGCGCCGCGCGTCGGTCGAGCTGGCGCAGCACGTGCGAAGCGCCGGCCGAGAGCTGCTCTGCCATGCCGAGATCAGAGTCGGCTGTGTCGACATCGAGACGTTTCGGCCTCGTGGTATCCCCATCTCCTTGCAGCAGGAGCTCGAACTTGAGCACTGATCTCTCCCTTATCGCTCTGGTGCTGAACGCGAGCCTTCCGGTTCAGCTCGTCATGGCCTTTCTGGGCCTGGCCTCCCTCGTCTCGTGGACGATGATCTTCCGGAAGCACTTCGTGCTCGGGCGCGCCACCCGCGCCGCCGGCATGTTCGAAGACCAGTTCTGGTCGGGAATCGATCTGGTCGAAGTGTTCAACCGGATCGACATGCGACGGACCGGGGCGACCGGAATGGAACGTCTCTTCCATGCCGGGTTCAAAGAATTCGCGCGGCTGCGCGCGCAGAAGGCGGTGGAGGCGCGAGACGTATTGTCCGGAACGGAGCGGGCGATGCGGATCGCATTGGGGCGGGAGGTCGAATATCTGGAGCTCAATCTCCCGTTTCTCGCCACCGTCGGCTCGACCAGCCCCTACATCGGATTGTTCGGCACGGTGTGGGGAATCATGAATTCGTTCCGGGCGTTGGGGAACGTGCAGCAGGCGACCATTTCAATGGTGGCGCCGGGCATCGCGGAAGCGCTGATCGCGACGGCGATGGGGCTGTTCGCAGCGATCCCCGCGGTGATCGCCTACAACCGGTTCGTACACGATGTCGAGCGGCTCCACAATCGATACGACGCGTTCGTCGACGAATTCTCGACCATTCTCCAGCGCCAGGCCCATCAATGAGTGCCGCTTGGCACCGGACCCGCCGCGCCGCCGGTGATCCGAACGAAGGAACACCGGTGAGCCGCCGTCGCCGAGAAGGTGCGCGCCATGGCTAGAAACCGGGTGCGCAGGCGTCCGATGTCCGAGATCAACGTCGTCCCCTACATCGACGTGATGCTGGTGCTCCTCGTGATCTTCATGATCACCGCGCCGTTGCTGTCCCAGGGCGTCAAGGTCGATTTGCCCCAGGCCGACGCGGAGCCGCTCGATGTCGAGACGCAAGAGCCGCTCGTGGTCACGATCGACGCCGCCGGCAACTACTATGTGAACTACGGCGAGAATCAGGGGTCACCGGTCGAGCCGCAAGTTCTCGCAGCCAGGGTCGGCGCGCTGCTGCGCCATCGGCCGGGGCTGGCGGTGGTGGTGCGGGGCGACGAGAACGTGCCCTACGGGGACATCGTCCTCCTGATGACAATCCTGCAGCGCGCCGGGGCGCCGACCGTCGGGCTGATGACCGAAACGCCGCGGGAGCCGCGGCAATGAACAGAGAGTCGCTGCTCGATCGGCTGTTGCCGATCGTGTTCGCGGTACTGCTTCATGCCGCGGTGGCGTCGGTACTGATCTTCAGACTCGCAGACACTCCGGCGCCCGTCGCGGCCGGCCCCCGGGTCGAGCCGGTCGAGGCGGTGGTCGTCGACGAGAAGCAGATCGCCGACGAGCTCGAGCGCCTGCGCGAGAACGACGAGCAGCGACGCAAGAAAGAACGCGAACGGATCGAGCAGCTCGAGAAGGAGGCGGAATCGGCGCGCAACCGCCGAACCGAGGAAGAGCGCCGGATCTTCGAGCTCGAACGAATGCAACGCGAGCGCCAACGAGAGTACATCGCGGCCGAGCGCGAACGTGAACGCCGGGACAAGGAACGGCTCGCTGAGCTCACACAAAAGCGCGAAGCGGAGACGAGGCAGATTGAGGTGCTGGAGAAGGAGAAGACGGCGTTGGCGGCGCGCCGCGCCGAAGAGCAGGAGCAGCTCGCGCTGATCGAGCGGCAGCGCCGCGAGGAGGAGGGGCAGAAACGCCGGATCGAGGAGCAGGCGCAGGTTGCCAAGGCAGCGCAGATGCGCGCCGAGGAAGCCCGCCGAAAGGCTGAAGCAGAACGCAAGCGAATCGAGGTGGCGAAGAAAAAGGCCGAAGCAGAACGCAAGCGTATCGAGGCCGCGAAGAAAAAGGCCGAGGCAGAACGCAAGCTGGCCGAGGCCGCGAGGAACAAGGCTGAAGCAGAACGCAAGCGCATCGAAGCAGTTAAGAAAAAAGCCGAAGAAACTCGCCGGAGGGAGGCGGAGATTGCTCTTCAGGAAGCAATTGCCCAGGACGCCCGGCAGCTCGACAAGGAACGCCTTGCGTTGCTCGACGCCGGACGCATGGAATATATTGCACAGATCAAAGACAAGATCGAACGCAACTGGCTGCGCCCGCCAGGAACCGCGCTGGGACTCAAATGCGTCGTACGCGTATCACAGATCCCGGGAGGTGAAGTCGTGCAGGCGGAGATTCTCACCGGCAGCGGGGACGTCGTATTCGATCGTTCGGTGGAAGAGGCGGTGCTGCGCTCCTCACCACTTCCTGTACCCAAGGATCCGTCGCTGTTCGATCGTCACATCGTGATCACTTTCGAGCCTGAGGTGTAGACGTTGATTTGGCGCATCATCATCACCATCCTCGTCACGGCCTTCCTTGCGACTGCCGCGCACGCGGTCATTACGTTCAAGATCACCAAGAGCACCGAGGCGAAGCAGCCGATCGCGATCGTCCCGTTCGGGTGGCAGCACAGCGGCGAGCCCTTGCCTGCCGACGTCGCGGCGATCGTCGCAGACGACCTCGCACGCACCAGCCAGTTCGAGCCGATACCATTCGAGGGTTTGCCGAGCCGCCCATTTCGACACGCTCAGATCAACTTCAACGACTGGCGTCTGCTTGGCACCGGCAGTCTGGTCATCGGTAACGTCACGCCCTCTCTCAACGGGGAGTACGTGATCGAGTTCCAGCTCTATGATGTGCTGCGGCGCAAGCAGGTCGTCGGTTTCCAATTGACCGCGCCGAAGGAGTTGATGCGCAGGGTTGCGCATCAGATCTCAGACGAGATCTACGAGAGGCTCACCGGGGTCCGCGGTGCGTTCGATACGAGGGTCGCCTACGTCACCGAGGTGCGCGACACCGGCGGCGATGCACGCTATGCACTGAACGTCGCGGATGTCGACGGGCACAACGAACACGTCATCCTCGATTCGGCACAGCCCGTCATGTCCCCGTCGTGGTCACCGGACGGAAAGAAGCTCGCATACGTCTCGTTCGAATCCGATCGACCACGCATCTTCATTCAGGACATCGCCACCGGCAACCGCGAGCATATCGCGTCCTTCCCGGGCATCAACGGCGCCCCGGCGTTCTCCCCCGATGGACGCCATCTCGCGATGACCCTCTCGAAGGACGGCAATCCCGAGATCTACGTCATGCATCTCCAGACCAAGCGCCTTCGCCGAGTCACGCGAAACGTCGCGATCGATACCGAGCCGGCATGGTCACCGGATGGGCAATCCCTGGTGTTCACGTCGGACCGCGGCGGTAAGCCACAAATCTATCGAACTGCGGTCGAGGGAGGGCGCCCGGAGCGCATCACGTTCGAGGGAAGCTACAACGCGCGTCCCACTTATTCGCCCGATGGCGCCAAGCTCGCGCTCGTGCACCGCGATGAAGGCCGATACCGCATCGGGCTCCTCGATCTCGAGAACGGCGCACTGCAGGTGCTGACCGAGTCAGAGCTCGACGAGTCGCCCAGCTTCGCGCCGAACGGCAGCATGATCCTGTATGCTACGACCGATGGTGCCGATCCGGTGCTTGCGGCGGTGTCCCCGGACGGGCGGATGCGCCAGCGTGTGGCGGTTCAGACGGGAGAAGTCCGAGAACCTGCTTGGTCCCCGTTTCGAAATTGATGCCGGATCGCAAGGAGCCCGATGCATGCGGCTCCCGTCGGTCGGCCTCCCACCGACATACTGCCCACCAGACTTCATGAGCGCTGCAAACACCATCCGGACGCTATCAGGAGAACAAGGCATGCAACTTCGTCTATTCAGGCTCGCGCTCGTTCTCGCCGGCGCCGTGGTGCTCGCCGCCTGCGAAGGCACCACGGGCACCATTGAAGATGATGCTCAGACCACCTCGGGGACACCGAGCGGCGCATCCACGAGCGGCACCGGCGACGACTCGGTATCGAGCACGGACACGACCATGACCGGTGGTACAGCCGGGACAGGTACGTCGAACGGTTTTCAGGGACATCCGCTCGACGATCCGGGTGGTTCGCTGGCGGCCCGCACCATCTATTTCGAGCTCGATTCGAGTGAGGTGCCGGAGTCGGAACGGACCACCATCGAAACGCACGCGGGCTATCTTTCGGGGCATTCCGGCGCATTGATCACCCTCGAGGGGCACGCCGACGAGCGCGGTTCGCGCGAGTACAACATCGCATTGGGCGAACGGCGTGCGGATGCGGTTCGCCAGCTCATGACGTTGCTCGGCGCGACCAATCCGCAGATTCGTATCATCAGCTATGGCGAGGAGCGTCCCGCGGCTGTCGGGCACGACGAATCCGCCTGGCGACTCAATCGCCGGGTCGAGATCATTTACCGGGTCCGTGAATGAATCCGCGGCGGACCACGGCGCTTCTCGCGTTTGCGGCGTGTCTCGTACATGCCGCCGGCGTATTTGCACAGGCGCCGGTCTTCGATGCACGTGACCTCGACGAGCGGCTGAAGCGAATCGAGCGGTTGCTCGGCTCGGAGAGTCTGCTCAAGCTCTTCGACGAAGTTGAATCTCTGGGGACCGAGGTCCGGGAGCTGCGCGGTCAACTGGAGCTGCAAACGCACACGATCGACCAGCTCAAGCAGCGCCAGCGCGAACTCTATCTCGACGCCGACCAGCGACTTCAGCGCATCGAATCCGCATGGCCGACTCAGGCCGCGGGTGCGTTACCGCAGCCGACCACGCCGCCCGCGGCCCCGGTTGCATCCACGGAGACGGCCGCAGCGAACCAGCCTGCCCTTGCGCCGGCAACGACACCAACGACCCAGACCTCTCCCACCACCGGGGTCGATCCGTTTGCGGAGCAGCAGGCGTATCAGGGCGCCTTCGATCTCCTGAAGTCCGGACGCTACGAGGATGCCGCGGTCGCGTTCCAGCAATTCATCGCCGCGTATCCGACGGGAAGCTATGCAGACAACGCGCAGTACTGGCTCGGCGAGACGTATTACATCACACGCCGGTTCGAGTCGGCGGTACAGGAGTTCCAGCGCCTCGTTTCAACGCACCCGAACAGCCAGAAAATCACGCATGCGATGCTGAAGATTGGATACGCCCAGGACGAACTCGGGAACAAGGCGGAAGCGGAGCGGGTACTGGGTGACCTGATTGCGAGTCATCCGCAGTCGGCCGCGGCTGGCCTTGCACGAAAGCGGCTCGTGAGCATCCGCCAGTAGCTGACGCCTCTGCGAGACAAACGGCCGGGCAGGTTGCCGGATGGAGCCGTGACACCGGGAGCGTCGATTCGACGTGCACGATTGATCCATGGCCAACGTGATCAGCGCCTGGTTCGAGCGTCATTTCTCCGATCCCCAAGTGATCGGGCTTGCCGCCGTCCTCATCGGCGGCTTTACGATCATCTATCTCGCCGGGACGATGCTCACCCCCGTGATCGCGAGCATCGTCATCGCGTACCTCCTCGAAGGGCTGATCGGACTGCTCGAACGCAAGCGCGTACCACGTTTGGCGGCGGTGCTCGTGGTCTTCATCGCGTTCATGACGACGCTCATCTTCGTGATGTTCGGGTTGTTGCCCCTGCTCTCGCGCCAGGCGACGCAGCTCTTGCAGCAACTGCCGACGATGCTCGGCCGTGGACAGGATCTGCTGCTCGCGCTGCCGCACATGTACCCGGATCTGTTCTCCGAGCAGCAGGTCGTCGACCTCATCACCCAGATCCGCGCCGAGGCGGTCAACATCGGCCAGAATGTGGTCGAGGCATCGCTCTCCTCCGTGCTCGGGATCCTCGCCCTGCTCGTCTATCTGATCCTGATGCCCTTGATGGTGTTCTTCTTTCTCAAGGACAAGACGAGCATCGTCACGTGGATGAAGCACTTTCTGCCGGCCGATCGGCACTTGGCAAGCCAGGTCTGGGCGGACGTCCACCTACAGATCGGAAACTACGTCCGTGGGAAATTCATCGAGATCGTGATCGTGTGGATCGTCACCTACGTGACGTTCGCGCTGATGGGTCTACAGTTCGCGATGCTGCTCGGCGTGCTGGTCGGGTTGTCAGTGGTGATCCCCTATGTCGGGGCAGTGACCGTCACGTTTCCGGTCGCGATCATCAGCTACTTCCAATGGGGCTTCACGAGCGACTTCGCGTATATCATGGCCGCGTACGCGATCGTTCAGGCGCTCGACGGCAACGTGCTGGTGCCGCTGCTGTTCTCCGAGGTCGTGAACCTGCACCCGATCGCGATCATCACCGCGGTGCTCGTCTTCGGTGGGTTGTGGGGATTCTGGGGCGTCTTCTTCGCGATTCCTCTCGCGACCCTCGTGCAGGCGGTGCTGAAAGCATGGCCGTCGCCGGTGCTGATCGCGTCCAAGCCGGGGTAACTGCCCACCGAACTGACGCACCGTCGTTTACCACTTCCCTGCGCGCGTGCCCTCCCGGTGCACAAAGGCGCAAGAGGAAGCACCGGCCTCCGGCGATTTCAATGTCAGTTCCACGGATCGGAGGAAAGCGGACCAAGTGACGGACAAGGTGGACGCTCGCACGGCACGGCCCGAAGATCGCGGCAGCCGCGTGCTCGGCTTCTTCGCGCACGCCGGTCCCGGCGAGGTGTTCCGGTTCGAGGAAGCCTGCGTGGTCGCCGGCTCCCGAGAGCGATTGCGGGCCTGCCTCGCAACCCATCCGACACTGCGGAACGCGTCGCTCACGCTCGCCAAGATCCGGTTCGCCGACGTGCACACCGGACTTGACGCCGGCGCGGCCTACGCTTTCGATCAAGAGGCATTCGAGCGGTTCGCACCACTCGCCCTCGATGCCGGTATCGGTGTCGTGGAGACGTTTCCCGACCGCGAACCCGATGCGTTCAGCTTCGTGAAAGTGGCGCTGGCGGACTCCGATACTCCCTGAGGACCGTGCCCGCCAGGGGTCTGCCGCAGCCCCGCCTTGCGGCGAGGCCGGCATGCACCCGGACAAGGCCGCTCAGCCTGCGAGCACCACCGCGTACTGCTCTTCGTTGAACCCCACCAGCAACGTCTTTCCCGAGCGCACCGTGGGCGCGCGAAGGTTGCCGGTCGGACCCAGCATCGCGTTCACCATCTCCTCGCCGGGGTGGCCGGACACATCGAAGGTCGTGACCTTCTTACCCTTGGCGGCGATCAAGGTGTCGCATTGCCTTGCGAGCGAGACGGCGTCGTCACGCCCGAGCTTCTTCGACGCAAGCACGACATCGTCTGGCACGAGACGATGGGCGTCCATGAATTCGGACGCCTTCTTGCAGCTAGTTCACCCCTTGCGAAAGTAGTACCAGTTGATCTGTCTGCTCATGACCTGCTCCCGTGGTTGACTGCGCACCCGTGAATCCACATCAGTCGATGTGGTGATCGCGCCATGATGTTTCGGATCGGAATCCAATTTGGAAACTTGAAGGTTTGCGTGCCCATCTGTGCGCGCATCCAATGGTGCCACACACTTGCGGGTCTGTACGCTTACGCCGTGTGGCCAGTGGCGCTCCCGCCAAGCCGCGGGCGGGGCTCACTCCCCCGGGTCGTTCAGCCGCATCTCGCGCAGGCTGTCCTCGATTGCGCTGCCGAGGTCGTCGATCTCCTGATCGGTATTCGCGGTGGAGATTGCCGCCAGACCACCCGAGCCGACGATGAAGCCGCGGTTCAGCAACGCCTTGTGCAGGGCGGAGGTGCGCCGGGATTCGCTCGCGTCCTGAAACACGTCACGGTAGCTGCCGAGTTCCCGGTGGTTGAAGTGGATCATCACCAGTGAGCCCGCGCCGGTCGCCTGCCCCGCGACTCCGGCTGCCTCGAAGGCCGCGTCGATGCGCTCCCGGGCGCGGTCCCCGCGCGCATTGAGAGTATCGAGGGCGTCCTCGGTGAGGAGCCGCATCGCGGCGGCCCCCGCCGCCATCGTCGCCGGATTCGCATTGAAGGTGCCGCCGTGCGATGCGCGAGGCTTGCCCCTTGACGCATCGAACACCGACATCACCTCGCGCCGGCCGCCCACCGCACCGACCGGCAAGCCGCCGCCGATGATCTTTCCGAAGGTCGTGAGGTCCGGGGTCACCCCGACCATGGATTGCGCGCCGCGATAGCGCACCCGGAACGAGGCGACCTCGTCGAAGACGAGCACGATGCCGTGCCGGGTCGCGACCTCGCGGACCATTTCGGCGTACTCCCGGCGCATCGGCACGCAACCGACCCTGGTGGGAACCGGGTCGACGACGATTGCCGCAAGGCGGTCCGCATGCCGCTCGATGAGCTTCCGGCTCGCCTCGACCTCGTTGAAGGGCAGCACCACGACGTCTTCCATGACCTTTTCGGGCAGACCGACGGTATAGGGCACCTTCGCGGGCTCCTGCGCGCTGCCCCAGCTCTCCGGCGAGGCGCTCAGGCTGACCTCGACGGGGTCGTAGCAGCCGTGATACGCGCCTTCGCACTTCGCGACCATCGGCCGGCCGGTATGCGCACGGGCCGCCTTGATCGCGACGAGCACCGCCTCGCTCCCCGAATTGCAGAACCGCATCGTTTCCACCGACTCGACCCGCTCGGTGATGATCTCGGCGAGCTCGATCTCGCGCTCGGTCGGCATCGCGAAACAGCTCCCGCGCCGGACCTGTTCGACGATCGCCTCGACCACCTCGGGGCGAGCATGCCCGTGGATGAGGGTCATGTAGTTGTTGAGACAGTCGACCCGCTCCACTCCGTCCGCGTCGGTGACCTTGCTGCCGCTCCCCGACGCCGCGTAGACCGGATACGGCGAGAAGAACGTCGTGAGCCGGGTGCTCCCGCCCACGAGAACCTGGCTCGCGCGGCGGTAGAGTGTCGCGGACCGGGACTCCTGGTCGGGGTAGGTCATGGTCATGGAGAACGTCCTCTGCGGGCGGCGGCTGGGACACACGGTGCGCGACTATCGATCACCCCGGCGGCGAGCGCAACGCAACGTGCCGGCCTGGACTCGTCGAGGCACCACCGTCATCGCAATCGAGCCGCGTTTCGCCTGAGGCACCCCTGGGAGCGCGGGCGTCCCGCCCGCAGTGGGCCGCAGGCCCACGATTGTCCATGGGGCGATTGACGGTCTTGTTGTCTGCCGAAGGTAGACAATGGCGGCATTGTTATCTGCTGCAGGCAGATCGACGCCCGCGCTCCCTGAAATCCAACCCGCGATCTCGTCCACGCATCGTGGATCCGATGCAAGGTCCCGCTAGGAGTCGAGCTCGGTGATGGTC
>JAKZYK010000154.1:0-10285 GCA_047514485.1 Gammaproteobacteria bacterium | reverse complement strand
CGGGGTGCATTCTCCTCCTCGCAGACCCTCGATCAGATCGGGGTGTTCGGCCGGGGTCTGGAGGACGTGGCGTTCCTCGCGGACGTGCTCGGCGGCTACGATGCGGCCGACGCGGCGAGCTACCTGCGTCCACGCCCGCGGATGCGCGAGGGCTTCCGGTCGAAGCCTCCCGTGGAGCCCGATTTCATCTGGCTCGACATGCCTTGCGACGATCGTCTCTCCGCGGCGGGAGCAGAAGGATTCGAGGAGCTGCGGGGTTGCCTGGGCGAGCACGTCGTGCGCCTGCCGGCCCCCGCGTGGTTCAGCCGGCTGCCGGCGGCGCACCGGATCATCGACGAGTACGAGGCCGCGGCCTGGTGGGACGCGCACGGTGAGCGATCCGACGCGTCGGTCCCGGAGATCGCGGAGCGCGGCCTCGCGCACGGCAAGGATCGGTATCGGGCGGCTCTGGCCGCGATGGAGCAGGCACAGGGGTACTTCTCGGAGTTCTTTCACGACTATGACGCGGTCATCGCACCGGCGGCAGCGGGCGAGGCGCCCTCGGTCGAGTCCGGGGCCGATGACTCTGTCTTCTGCGAGATCTGGGCCCTTTGCGGACTGCCCACTCTGTGCGTACCCTTGCTCGAGGGCGAAACGGGATTGCCGGTCGGCGTACAGTTGATCGGCTCCGCCAACGGCGATGACCGGCTGCTGCGCAGCGCCGGCTGGCTCATCGAGCAGATCCTCGACGAGTCCGAAAGGCCTGAGTCCGTTATCTGAAACCTGGAGGCAAGCGATGACTTTACCTCTCGTACCGATCATTACCGGCCTGATCGGGTTCGTGTTGCTCGCGTCTTTCGTGCTTGGCCTCACTCACAGCATCTCGACCGGGTTCGCGGGCTTTTGGGGCGGACTGCCCTTCACGGTCATCACGGTCGGGGTGCTGGCGATGGTGGGGTACGACTACTGGGACCAGTGTTGGCGCCGAAAGCGTTAGCTCACGTTCTTCATAGGCCGCTCCGGTGAGCAGGGATCAAAGGCGCGTCGAATGGATTCGAAGAATCCGGACGATTCCACCTGGAGCAAAACTGGATCCATGCGCCTGAAGGACGGCATACCGGGCAATGATCGTCCGGCTACCGTCCCATGCATCGTGTCCGGCGTCGACTCTCAAGCAGCCCGGGGGTGAAGCTCTTCAGCGCTTCCCCGAAGGTACGCGCAGTCACTGAGCGACGTGCTCAGAACGCCGCGACGCCGCCGTCGCTGCGTGGGTCCGCGGCGCCTTCGATCACGCCGTGCGGGTGGTGCACGATCGCGCCCGCGTGGCCCATCATCTCCTCGAACGCGCCCACCACCTCGACCGCGTGCCCCGCCTCGCGCAGCGCATCGACGACGGAAGGGTCGATGCGTGACTCGAGCTTGAGCGACGTGCTCTCCTCGCCCCACGTCCGGCCGAGCAGCCAGCGCGGGGCGCTGATCGCATGCTGGAGACTCTGGCCGAAGTACGCGTAGCGGGTCAGCACCGCGGCCTGGGTCTGGGGCTGGCCCTCGCCGCCCATGGTGCCGTAGGGCATGGTGCGGCCATCGTCGAAGATGAACAGGGCCGGGTTCAGGGTATGAAACGGCTTGCGGCCCGGCGCGATGACGTTGAGGGCGCCATCCTGGAGCTTGAAGCTCGAACCGCGGTTCTGCCACTGGATGCCGGTCTCCTCGAGCACCACCCCTGAGCCGAACTCCCAGTACACGCTCTGGATAAAGCTCACCGCTCGTCCCTCGCCGTCGATGGCGCCCATCCAGACGGTGTCGCCGGCGCTCGGGGGTCGCGGCCATGCGAGCGCGCTCGCCGGATCGATTGCCGCCGCCGCGGCTTCGATGGCTGCCGGCGCGAGAAACTGCTCGGGGGAGTTGCGCATGTATGCCGGGTCGGTGATCTCCCGGTCTCGCACCATGAACGCCTGCTTCGACGCCTCGACCAGTCCGTGCAGATGCGCGAACCCTTCCGCCTCGGCGACACCGAGTCGCTCGAAGATGCCGAGGATCATGAGTGACGCCAAGCCCTGCGTGGGAGGCGGGAAGTTGTACGCGGTGCCGGGGCGGAGCGGGAGCGCGAGCGGCGCCTTCACCTGCGCGCGGTGTCGTTCGAGATCCGCACCGGAGACCGGGCTGCCGATCCGCGCCAAGTCCGCGGCGACCGCGTCCGCGAGCGGGCCGCGGTAGAACGAGTCGAGTCCCTCGCGCGCGAGACGGCCCAGCGTGTGGCCGAGTCGCTCGTTCACGAACCGGTCGCCTGCCGCGGGGGTCGCACGGTCGGGGAGGAACTGCTCCGCGAACCCTGGCACGTCTTCGAGCTCGGCGCGCTTGTCGCGGGTGTTGGCGTGCTGGCTCGCGGTGACCGGCACGCCGTGCTCGGCGTAGCGGATGGCGTCGGCCAGAAGCTGGTCGAGAGAGTGCGTGCCGCCCCAGCGCCTGCCGATCGCGAGCGCCGCCTCCCATCCCGATACCGTGCCCGCCACGGTATTCGCCGCGAGGGGCCCGCGGGCCGGGATGGCGTTGAACCCCAGCGATCGATACCACTCGGGGGTGGCCTGCGCCGCGGCCCCGCCGCACGCATCGACCGCGATCGGCTCCGTGCCCGGTGCGCGGACGATCCAGAACCCGTCGCCGCCGATGGCGTTCATGTGCGGGTAGACGACGGCAATGGTGGCGGCGGCGGCAACCATCGCCTCGATAGCATTGCCGCCCTCGCGCAGCACCGCGAGTCCGGACTGGGCGGCGAGGTGATGGGGGGCGACGACCATGCCCCTGGTGGCGGTGGCAGTGTTAATCATAGGAGACGAGCTGGAGTCCGTGAGCAGTCGGTCCCGCCGGGGCGGGATCGGCGGGGGTGTGGTGCGGATACGCGATTTCGCGCGATTGCGCCCGTCGCGAGTAGCACGCCGCCGAGCGCGTCGAAACCGGATGCGTGGCCGTATCTCTCAAGCGCATCGAGGGCGGGCTCGGGCGAGGCGTTGGCGGCGATGGCTTCTATGGCTGCGTGCACCGGCTCGATCGCCTCTCCGGCGCACGCCGCGCCGAGATGCGCGGCGCTCAGGCGGGTAGTGCGGTGCGGTGCGTGTCGGGCGACGATGCGCGCGACCGATTCCGCGACGCCGCGCTCCCCGAGCCCGTGCATCGTGGCCAGGACACCGACGATGCAGTCGTCACCGGAAGGAGTGAGGCCGCGTCCCGCGCCGAGAAGATCGGCGACCGGTCCTGGACTCGATGCGCGTCGCTCGGCCAGCGCATCGTCGAGCCACCGCGCGAGGGCCGGGACGGTCCGTGCGAGATGCGCGTCGATCGAGTTCGGGCGGGAGACGGTCCAGGGCGCCCACACCGGCGGATGTTCCGGCAGCGAACCGAGGGCGTGAACCAGCAACTCGCCGCGCGGCACCCGCGCCGCGAGCGCGGCCCGCATTGAGGCGAGTCCGGCGAGGAGCGCAGTCGGAGATGCAGTCGGGAGGCGGGCGGGCGCCCACTCGTCACGAGGCGAGATCGCGAACGTGCCCATTCCATTGATCGCGAGGATAGCTCCGTCGGTTTGCCAGGCCGCTCCATGCAGCTCCGGAGTCCCGGATTCAAAGCCGTACAGATTCACGTTGAGGGGACCGCGTGGCGCCGACGGTGGCACGAGGCAGGCGATCCCCGCCGCGCTTTCGAGGTACAGCGCGGATGCGAATGCAGCGAGCACCGAGCCGTGCCCTGCCATGAGCGCGCGGCGCGCGGACCGGCCCATATGCACCTGCGCCGGCGCGGCTCCACGTGCCACGAGTCGCGAGCCATCGATTCGTGCGTTCCGCATCGCGCCCTACCCGGTTCGTATCGCGCTCAGGTGCTGGCTGACACCTCGTCTCTTGGGACGACCGCGTATGCGTCGATCTCGACCACCCATTCGGGCCGCGCGAGACTCGCGACGGTGACGCCGGTCGAGCAGTAGCGAATCCCCCGCATCCACTTGCCGATTAAATAGACGTGATTGTCAGCACGGATCGCTTGGCAAAGGTCGTTGTCGCAAGTGACGTTCGGTTCGTCCGGATGGGTGTCTCTGGTGCTGTACGGCCTGATGATCGTATGTCCCACTGGCGCCTCCTGCTGTCCGGGATCCGGTGAATCGACGATCGGGGGAGGCGGCAGGCTGCGTCCGCGCGACGTCCGACCGATTGC
This sequence comes from Gammaproteobacteria bacterium, assembly GCA_047514485.1. Classification (GTDB taxonomy): domain Bacteria; phylum Pseudomonadota; class Gammaproteobacteria; order HK1; family HK1; genus HK1. The sequence continues at coordinate 6,106 of JAKZYK010000154.1, read as the reverse complement.
GGAATTTGCATGCTACTCGATGGAGAATCCCTTGATGAGCATGGCGGAATGACGGCGTACGTTCCCGTACATATGGCGCAAGGCGCGCGTCGGCGGACCTCGGCACGGAGACGCGACGTGGTAACGGGCGGCATGCGGTTGCGGCGAGACGGCGGGCACCCGGCGGGCGATCCCCCCGCGGCGATGCGCCAGCGGCCGACCGGCCGGCGATGCGGGAGCGGCGGCCCGGGTCGAACCCGGCTCAGGCGGTCATCGGGAAAGGATTGTTGCGATCAAATATGTACGCATCTATCCTTGACGGGCACCGGCGCCGGCTCACACCGTGGCGAACATGAACGGGCGGCAGTTCATCGCGAGGGTCCGCAAGTGGGCGAGGGGCCGGAATCTGGAGGTGCGCTTCGTGGCCTCCGAAGGAGCCGGGTCGCATGGAACGCTCTATGCGGGCCATCGCAGAACGACCGTGAAGGACTGGAAGAAGGAGATCGGCAAGGAACTGCTCGGCAAGATGCTCGCCGACCTTGGGATCGACAGGGACGACTTCCAGGAGACGGAACGACGAATATGTCGCCGGAGGACCGGAAACATGCCTGACACCTACAACTATCCCGCCGAGATCGAACGCGACGAGGACGGCCGGTTCGTCGTCGCGTTTCCGGATTTCGGGTGGGGCGCGACGGACGGCGCCACGCGGGACGAGGCGCTGGCAGAAGCCAGGGACCTGTTGCGCGAGCTGATTGCGACCACGATGCGGGAGGGCGGGGACCTGCCCGAGCGGTCGCGCGCCGGCAGGGGGCGGCCCCTGGTCGTACCGCCGGTGCAGATCGCGCTGAAGGCGGCCCTTTACGAGGCGTGGCGTGAGGCCGGGATTTCGCAACGCCGTCTCGCCCGCGACCTCGACGTTGCCGAGAGCGAGGTGCGGCGGATGTTGAATCCCGAGCACAGCACCAAGGCTGAGACAATCGACCGCGCCCTGTGCCGGCTGGGGAAGCGCGTGACCGTGACCGTCGGCGAGGCAGCGTGATTCGTTCCATCGCGGCGCAGCCGAATGGTGGCCAAGGCGACGCATGCGCCGCCAGGGGGCGACGGGTTCACGGTCGGCACCTCGTGTTGCTAAGGTGTTGACCGAATCCTGCGACCAAAAAAATACGACTACTACGCCACCCCGGAGGCGGCGCGCGGCGGGCCTAGTGCGCTGGTAGAGGATGGCGATCCGATCCGGATCGATCTTCCAGGGCGAAAGCTCGACCTGGAGGTGACGCCGGAAGTGCTCGCGAAACGCTTGCGCAACCACTCGCCAAGGCCGGTCCGGGTCTCGCGCGGCTATCTCAAGCACTACTGCGAACACGCGGCGCCCGCATCCGAAGGGGCGGTCATGCCGCGCTAGGAGCCAGCACCCATGCACGAGCAGAACGTCGACGTCGACCGCCATCGGCAGCCGGACCATCCGGTGGAGACCCTGATCTACCGGCGCTGGTCGCCCCGAGCAATGTCTGGAGAGCGTCTGTCGAAGGCGGAGCTGGCGAGTCTGTTCGAGGCCGCCCGCTGGGCGCCGTCGTCGTTCAACGAGCAGCCTTGGCGCTTCGTCTACGCCGAGCGCGGCGGCGAGCACTGGCCGCACTTCTTCGATCTCCTCACCGAGGGCAACCGGCGCTGGGCCGCGGCGGCGGCGGTTCTCATCGTGGTGCTCTCTCGCACCACATTCGAGCGCAACGGCAATCCTTCACGCACCCACTCCTACGACACCGGCGCCGCGTGGCAGAACCTTGCGCTTCAGGGTTCCCGGATGGGGCTGGTGGTGCACGGCATGGCCGGCTTCGACTACGAGAAGGCGCGCGATGTCCTCGAGGTGCCGGCGGAGTTCTCGGTGGAGGCGATGATCGCGGCGGGCAAGCCGGCGCCCGTGGAGGTCCTCCCTGAGTCCTTGCGCGGGAGGGAAGTTCCCTCCGGTAGGAAGCCGGTTGCCGAGCTTGCGTTTCCCGGTGTGTTTGGCGTTGCTTCTTGAACCACACCCCGAGCCGGCGTCGTCCCTGTTCATCAATTGGCAAAGCGGGATGACCGGTCCCGCGCATCACAGTCAGGAGACCTGTTGATGAGCTACGTAATCGACGCCCGACTGGATCCCCTTCATGGGACCGCGATCGGGGCTCGAAGGCTATGCCGACGCCTGCGGCGGCAGCGGTCATGCCTTCAAGACCGGCCCGATCTTCGCCCGTGAGCTGGTCGACTGGCTCATCGACGGCGTGGTGCGGGACGATATCCGCCAGTTCAGCCATGACCGAGTGGCGGCGGAGCGGCTCTTCAATCAGGCCTTCGGCGGCAACCGCGCATAGGCCGGAACGGCGTTTCCCGGCTGGCCGTGAATTCGGGCGCGGACCGCGGCGCGCCCATCCTCGGTTCCGTCGCCTTCGCGACGGGCGACGCAGAGGAAGCAGCGGCTGCCGTCCTTGCGGAATCGTGCGACGGAGGTAGCCATCTTCCCGGACTGTTCTCGACCGCTGGAACGGAGCGGTCCAGCGCTGTCGCGCGGTTCGTGCCTTTCGTCTTGCCGTAGTTCGTGCCAGAGCCGAAGATAGCGCCCGCTATCTCATCCAGGCCGGGAGCACGCCATGACGGCATCGTCCTACCTCGCGCCGAACGACGCTGAACGCCGCGTCGATCCCATCCTCTTCGAGGTGATCCGCAACGCCCTCGTCGAGGTGACCGAAGAGATGTCGGTGTCCCTTCAGCGCACCGCGTTCTCCACCAACGTCAAGACCCGGCTCGACTACTCCTCCGCCTTCGTGGACGCGGACGGCCGCATGGTGGCTCAGGCGTTCTGCCAGCCGGCCCACCTCATCACCATCGGCCGGGTGGTGCCGCGGGCGGTCGGCGAGTTCGGTGCCGAGAACCTCGCGCCCGGCGACATGCTGGTGGTGAACGACCCCCATCGCCAAGCGAGCCACCTGAACGACATCTTCCTCATTGCGCCCGTCTACCACGGCGGGGAGCTGATGGGGTTCCTCTCCAACATATGCCACCACGTGGACGTGGGCGGCGGGGCGCCGGCCAGCATCGGCGCGTTCCGCGAGACCTACCAGGAGGGGATCATCCTCCCGGTGGTCAAGCTCGTGGCCCGGGGCGAGATCGACGCCGGCCTGTGGAAGATGATTCTCGCCAACGTGCGCGCCAAGAGGGAGGTGGCCGGCGATCTGCGCGCCCAGATCTCCGCCAACAACCTGGGGATGCGCCGCCTCGAGGCCGTGCTCGACCGCTACGGCCTGGACACCGTCAGGTTCTACACGCAGACCCTCCTCGACTACACCGAGAAGCGTACCCGGGCGGAGCTTGCGAAGCTGCCGTGCGGCACCTTCGAGGCCGAGGGCTGGCTGGACGACGACGGCATATCGGACCGGCCGGTGCACCTCGTGGCCCGCATCACCCTGGACGGACGTCGGGCCGTGTTCGATTTCACGGGGACGGACATGCAGCGCTGGGCCCCCATGAACTGCAACATGACCCAGACCTTCACCGCCTGCGTCTTTGTCCTGAAGTGCCTGATCGACCCCGACGTGCCGCTCAACGAGGGGTTCTACGAGGTGCTGGAGGTCATCGCGCCCGAGGGCTCGGTGGTCAACGCCCGCCATCCCGGTGCCATCGTCGGCGGGTGGGAAGTCTCGACCCGGCTGTGCGAAGTCCTGTTCAAGGCCCTCTCCGAGGCGATGCCCGACAAGGTGCCGGCAGGCACCAAGGGCATGATCTGCCACGTCGGCTTCGGCGGCGAGGACCCGCGCACCGGCGACTACTACACCTTTCTCGAAACGATGGCCGGTGGCTTTGGCGGCCGCATCCGGTCCGACGGCCCCGATGCGGTGCAGACCAACGTCCAGAATACCCAGAACGCGCCGGTGGAGGAGACCGAGCTCAACTACCCCGTGCGCATCATGCGCTACAGCCTGATCCCCGATTCCGAGGGGCCGGGCCGGTTCCGGGGCGGCCTGGGGCTGTGCCGCGAGTACGTGTTCCCGGACCACGAGCCCATCTTCACCACCCTCGCCGACCGCGTCCGATTCCCTCCCTGGGGGCTCTTCGGCGGCGGGGAAGGACGCACGGCGCGCTACCTCACCATCACCGGCGGCGAGGCCGTGGCGATTCCGTCCAAGGGCACCGCTCCGGTCGCGAGCGGCACCATGATCCGCATCGAGACCTGCGGCGGGGGCGGCTACGGGCCGGCTTGGGAGCGCGATCCGGAGCGGGTCCTCAAAGACGTGTTCGAGGAGAAGATCAGCGCCGAGCGCGCCCGGGAGGTCTACGGCGTGGTGATCGACGCGAATGACGGCTCGATCGACGCCGCCCGCACGAGCGCGCGACGCAAGGAGCTCCAGGCGCTTCTGACGCAGGTGGACCCGTCGTGAGCAATCGGTTTCGCCTCGGGGTGGACATCGGCGGTACGTTCACCGATGCCGTTCTCCTCTCGGAAGCAAGCGGAGCGACCCGAATCGCGAAGGTCCCCTCGACGCCCGCCGATCCCTCCCGGGGATTCCTCAACGCGGTCGAGCGCATCCTGTCGGATGGAGACGTCGCTCCGGACGCCATCTCCTACCTGGTGCACGGCACCACCGTCGCCACCAACTCGCTGATCGAACGCAAGACCCCGCGCACCGCGTTCATCACGACCGAGGGCTTCCGCGACATGCTGGAGATCGGCCGACAGGTCCGGCCGACGCTCTACGACATCCACTTCGAAAAGCCGCCCCCCCTGGTGCCGCGCAATCTCTGCTTCGAGGTCAAGGAGCGGCTGGATGCGCGGGGCAGGGTGCTGGAGCCCCTTGACGAGGCCAGGGTCCACGAGATCGCACGGACGCTGGCCGAGAACGATGTCGTCTCGGTCGCGGTCTGCCTGCTCCACGGCTATCTGAACCCGGTCCACGAGCAGTGTATCGGCGAGCTGCTGCGTTCCTACAGCCAGGATCTCGTCATCTCGCTCTCGTCCGAGGTATGCCCGGAGTTCCGGGAGTACTTCCGCGCCAGCACCACCATCATCAATGCGTGCGTCCGTCCCGTCCTGGCCCGTTATCTGGAAGACATCGAGAATCGGCTCCGCCGCCGCGGCATGACCGCGGAGCTGCTCATCATGCAGTCGAGCGGCGGGGTGCTGACCTTCGAGACCGGCGCCGAGAAGCCGGCCTACATGGTGGAGTCGGGCCCGGCCGCCGGGGTGATCGTCGCCAACTACATCGCGGGCGAGCTGGGCTATCCCAACGCCATCTCTTTCGACATGGGCGGCACCACGGCCAAGGTCGGCCTCATCCTGGACGGTCAGCCCAGGATCACCAAGGAGTACGAGGTCGGCGCCCAGGCCAACCCGGGGGTCGGCCAGGCGCGCGCCAGCGGCTATCCCATCCGGACCCCGGTAATCGATCTGGTCGAGATCGGGGCGGGCGGCGGCAGCATCGCCTGGGTCGATTCGGGCGGCATCCTGCGGGTGGGACCGCAGAGCGCTGGCGCCGATCCGGGGCCGATCTGCTACGGCCAGGGCGGCGAGGAGCCCACCATCACGGACGCCAATCTGACGTTGGGCCGGCTCGATCCCGCGTATTTCCTGGGCGGAGAGATGGGGCTCAGCATCGACGCCGCCCGGGACGGCATCGCACGGCATTGCGCCGAGCACATGCTGCTCGACACCGTGGCCTGCGCCAACGGCATCGTCGAGATCGCCAACGCCGCGATGACGAATGCACTGCGGGTCATGACCGTGCAGCGCGGCTACGACCCGAGGGACCTCGTCATGGTGGCATTCGGCGGCGCCGGACCGCTGCATGCCAACCGGCTCTGCGTCGAGATGCATATCGGAATGCTCATCGTGCCCCCCAGCCCCGGGACCGCCTCGGCGCTCGGCCTGCTGGTGACGGATCTGAAGCACGAGTTCTCCCGCACCCGCATCATGCAGGAGGACGAGGAGGACCTCGACGAGATCAACGGCCTGTTCGCGTCCATGGAAGCCGAGGGCCGCGCGGTCTTGCAGCGCGAAGGACTGCAAGACGACAGCATCAGCTTCGTGCGCCAGGTCGAGATGCGCTACGCGGGACAATCCCACGAGCTGGCCGTCGACTTCCCGGCGGGCGAGGCG
>JAKZYK010000153.1:0-2952 GCA_047514485.1 Gammaproteobacteria bacterium | reverse complement strand
CGCGCTGACGGCCGAGAAGGCTGCGGCCGGGAGCACCGAGGTCAAGGGGTTCGTCCGCCGCAAGCCGTCGCGCAAGCCGTTCCCCGAGCACCTGCCGCGCGAACGTGTGGTGGTGCCTGCGCCCACGTCCTGCGCGTGCTGCGGGTCGGAGCGGCTATCGAAGATCGGCGAGGACGTGACGGAGACGTTGGAGGTCATCCCGCGCCGTTGGAAGGTGATCCAGACGGTGCGGGAGAAGTTCACGTGCCGGGACTGCGAGCGGATATCGCAGCCGCCGGCGCCCTTCCACGCGACACCACGCGGTTGGGCGGGCCCGAACCTGCTGGCGACCATCCTGTTCGAGAAGTACGGGCAGAACCGACTTACATTCAGCATACCGTTATAGCTACGTGACGGTTGAGTATCGGTGGCACCCGTTTCACGGTCGTCGCCTCCACGCCCGCAACGCCGGCCGTCGGCAGGGAATCCTCCTGTTCGTTGACGGCGATCCGCATGTGGCCCGCAAGCTGCCGGTCTGGATGTGCGATCCCACCGTGTGCCGTGCGATGACGCTGGGCCCGCCGCTGGTGCGAGCCGACGCATTGTCCGAGCTGTCCGAGGTCTTGGCGGTCTTGTTGCCGGACCGCGCCACCGGCTCATCATCGGAGCTTCCCGGGAAGGAGGCCGCCGATGAAGCCACGAACGTCACGACCGCGAACCCAACTCCAACTGAGCCTGGAACCGCCGGTTCCGGTGGCGCCGCGGTCGACGGCGCTGGTGCGGGCCCTCGCTGATCTTCTACTCGAAGCGCTGGATCGGGACACGGAAGCGGCCAACCCCAAGGAGGCGATCGATGAGCTCGAAGATCACATCTGAGCATCTTTGTCGCGGCGCGGTCGTTTACATCCGCCAGTCCAGCCCGGCGCAAGTTCTGGAGAACACCGAGAGCCAGCGGCGTCAGTACGCGCTGGCCGAAACGGCGCGCGCCGCCGGGTTCGCGTCGGTAACGGTCATCGACGACGATCTCGGCCGTTCGGGCTCCGGGACCTCGGAACGCCCGGGGTTCCAGAAGCTCGCCGCCGCGGTGTGCACCGGGTCGATCGGCGCGGTGTTCTGCATCGAGGCTTCCAGGCTCGCTCGGAACGGACGGGACTGGCATCATCTGATAGACCTGTGCGCCCTGGCCGGCTCGCTGGTTATCGACCTGGACGGGGCCTACGATCCGCGTCTGACCAACGACCGGTTGCTGCTTGGGTTGAAGGGTACGATGTCGGAATACGAGCTCAGCCTTCTGCGACAGCGCGGTCTGGCTGCCCGCGACGCCAAGGCCGAGCGCGGCGAGCTGCGGTTCACCCTGCCTCCGGGCTATTGCTGGGGCGAGAGCGGGCGTATCGAGATTGATCCGGACGAGCGCGTGGCGGGCGCGATCCGCCTGGTCTTCGAGAAGTTCCGGGAACACGGCAGCTGCCGCCAAGTGCATTTGTGGTTCCTCGATTCCGGGCTGAGCCTTCCGGTAGTGCGGCGCAATGTCGGCGCACGCCATATAGAGTGGCGGCGGGCCGCCTACCACACGGTGCACCAGATCCTGAAGAACCCGATCTATGCCGGGGCGTACGCCTTCGGACGGCGCGGCACGCGCACCCGGATCGTCGACGGGCGTGCGCGAAAGACCACCGGCCATCACCGCGCGATGGCCGATTGGGGTGTGCTGCTGCGCGACAACCACGAGGGCTACATCACTTGGGAGCGTTTCGAAGAGAATCAGAGGATGATCCTCGAGAACGCCCACATGAAGAAGCTTACGTCGCGCAAGTCGGGCCGGGGCGGCCGGGCCCTGCTGACCGGTCTGGCGCGCTGCGGGCGTTGCGGGCGCATGATGCAGGTATTCTATCAGGGGGGTGGGTCGGATCGCTCCTACCGTTACCAGTGCCGGGGAAGCTCGCAGCTCCCCGGTCTGTGCACTGGCATCGGCGGCCTGCGTATCGACCGCGCGGTCGCCACGCGGATCCTTGACGCGGTCTCGCCACATGCGGTGGAGGCGGCGCTGCAGGCTGCTGAACAGGTCGACCGGGCCGCCGCCGAGCAGCGGCGCGCGGTGGAACGCGAACTCGAGGAGGCCCAATACGAGGCATCGCTGGCGGCACGCCGCTACGAGTTGGTCGATCCCGCCAAGCGTCATGTCGCGCGGGAGCTGGAGGCGCGGTGGAACGCGGCGCTGGAGCGTGTTGAACAGATCGAGCAACGCCTCGACGGGCTGGACGCCGAGCGAGCGTCTCATCCGCGGATCGATCGGGCGGCGCTGCTGGATCTTGCGCAGGATCTTCCTGCGGTGTGGAACGCGCCGACGACGAGCACGGGGACGAAGCAGCGCTTGATCCGCACGTTGATCGAGGAAGTCATCATCGACCTGGACGACGAGGCCAATGAAGCGGTGGTGACGATCCACTGGGTGGGCGGACGCCATAGCGAGACGCGGGTTCCGCGGGTCAGGATCCGCCGCTATCCGGCCGACCCCCGGCCCGCCGCGGCTGACGTGATGCGCAAGCTCGGGGGTCAGTGGCCGGACCGCGAGCTGGCGGTCACGATGAACCGAATGCGTTGTCGCTCCGAAGACGGCAGGACCTGGACGACGGTGCGGGTTCGCGAACTTCGGGAACGGCTCGGCATAGCCGCCTTCGATCCCGCGACAGCCGGGCCGGAGGCCATCAGCGCCGACAAGGCGGCTCACCGTCTCGGGATCTCCATCGAGTCGGTGCATCGGCTGATCCGTGAAGAAAAGCTGCCGGCGACACAGCTCATGCCGTCGGCTCCATGGAAGATCCCGGTCGAAGGGCTCGAAAGCGAGGCGGTTCGGATAGGCGTGCGGGAAATCATCGCCCGCCGTCCCGGCAATACTAGGCAAACACAAGACGTTAGCACTCTCCGCCTGCCGGGGATCTGACGAAAGGGACGCACAATGTCACATGATCGCAG
>JAKZYK010000152.1:0-5532 GCA_047514485.1 Gammaproteobacteria bacterium | reverse complement strand
CCTGCGCGAGAAACCGGACACGCTCGAAGTCGTCGAAATCCTCCATGGACGGATGAATCTCGATGAGCACCTGGAGAGGCTGGCAGAGGAAGGTTAGAACTCCCGCCCTTGCCCTTGACCGCGATTGAGTGCGAGGAATCTCTTGGGGTTGGCGTCGCGAGCCATTGGCACACCTCTCAGTTCCGTGGGGCGATCATTACCGCAGGACAGCTCCACCCTTGCCCCGCACGCACCCGAGTCGGCATCCCTCTTCGTCAGTACCCAAGCTCCGGCTGCACCACGTTCTCGAGCGGCTTCCCTTCGAGCAACCGATCGAGGTTCCGGAACACGAGCTCCAGGGTCAGCGGAACGTAGGAATCGCCGTCGTCGGCGGAGACGTGCGGGGTGGCGACGAGATTGGGGACGCTCCACAGGGGCGAGCCGGGAGGCAGGGGCTCGGGGTCGAAGACGTCCAGTACCGCGCCCGTGAGATGTCCGCTTCGAAGGTTGCCGGCGAGCGCCTCGTAGTCCACCGTCGCCGCCCGGCCGACATTCACCAGCCCGGCGCCTCGCTTCATGAGCGCCTGCCGGCGCGCGTCGAGCAGGTTGCGGGTCTCGGGCGTGAGCGGGACCGCGACGAATACGAAGTCCGCTTGCGGGAGTAGGTCGTCCAGTCGGCCGGTGGTGTGTATCTCGTCGACCGCATCGAGAGGGCGGCCGTGCCGGGTCACACCGAGCACCCGCATACCCAGCGCCCGGCAGCGCCGCGCGACCGCGGCGCCGATACTGCCGGCGCCGATCACCACCACCGTCCTGCCCCCGATCGGCGTCGAGTACAAGGACTCCCAGTGCGCCCGCCGCTGGTTGCCGATGATGGCGGGGAGGCGGTTGTGGAGCATCAGCACGGCCATGAGTCCGTACTCGCCTGCCTTGTCCGCGTGCGCGCCGCGGTTGTTGACCACGGTGACGCTGTCCGGCACCCAGTCCATCGGGCACAGGTGCTCCACCCCGGCGCCGATGATGTGGATCAGACGCAGGTACGGCGCGGCCTCGGCCAGGTTCGCGGTGGGAAGGTCCCAGGTCACCAGCACCTCGGCGGTGCGCATGGAGCTCTCGAAGTGGTCGTGGTCCCAGTCGATGAACACGTCTAGATGCCGCGCCACGTGCGGATACCGGGCCGCGGTGGCATCGAAGCGCTCGCGGGTGATGGTGAACACCGCCTCGCCTTCCGGCGTGGGTGGAAACGTCTCCGGGGAGGCGTGATTGTTCTTGATGTGGACACGCATGACGAGCTTCCCGGTCACACGGACGAGCGGCTTGGAGCCTCCATGGCGCCGCCATTCGACTCCAGCGCCCGAAGCCGCTCGGTGACGAACGCGACCCGTTCAGGCTCGGGCAGCCCGTCGGCCTCGAACTGCACCTGCATGAACGCGTGAGCAAGCCGGCTGAAGCGTTCGGACTCGTCCGCCTCGAAGTTGCCCGAGTGAGCATCCTTGCCGTTCTTCGGGAGCGTGAGCACCGAGTCGCCGCCGTAGGTCGGGATAGGGTTCGGCGCGAGGTCGGTGACCCGCAAGGGATGCTCGCCGGCCGCCACCGCCCTGATTTGCTCGCGTAGCCGGCGGCGCATGAGTGCGACCCCCTTGTCGCTCGGGGCCAGGTTCTCGTCGCCGTGCACGGTGATGCGGCCCATGCCCTCGACCGCCTCGGAATCGCCCGGGAAGCGCTGGCGTTGCTCGTAGGGCCGGTCGAAGACCTCGCCCTGCTCGATGAGCTCCAGTCCCTGTGGTGTGTTCCACGCCGGCGGGTCACCGCGCTCTCCGAAGCAGGCCCACGCCAGGGCCATGGTGTTCTCGTCGTCGATGGGCACCACCCAGCGCACGAAGGCGGTACGCCCGTAGTAGCGCGGCTGTGTGCCGTCGGCGGCGAATGCGGCCCCGGACTGGGTGAAGTTCGGCAGCACCAGCTCGTTGACCCGGAACCAGACGTTGTCGCCCACCCGGCGGGTGTTCGTTCCCATCAGCCATGCCGACCGGTCGAAGAAGTCAATCCGGCCGATCTCGCCGAAGCCGGGGGAGAACTGCTCGCGGCTGATGCTCGAGTGCAGAAAGCTGGTGTGGATGGGATCGAGAATGGCGTCGAGGATCTGAAGCCAGTTACACCGGAACGGCGCCCGGTAGGGCACCTTCTCCATGTCCGCGAGCTCGAGGGTGTCGTAGACGGGGAACTCGGGGATCTCGTCCGGTGGGCCGAGGTAGGCGAAGACCAGACCCTCATGCTCGAACGCGGGATACGCTCCGAGCCGGACCCGGCTCTTCAGCCGCGTCTGCGCCTCCGGCGGCTGGCCGGGAGCATCGAGCAGGGTGCCGTCGATGTCGAAGTGCCAGCCGTGATAGCAGCAGCGGATCCCGCGTTGCCGGCAGGTGCCGTACTCGAGCGAGGCCCGGCGGTGCGGGCAGCGCCGGTGCACGAGCCCGATCCGTTCTTCGCCATCGCGGAAGATCACCAGATCCTCGCCCATGATTCGGAGGGCAACCGGCAGCTCGGCGATCTCGGAAGACATCGCCACCGGATGCCAGAATCTGCGCAGGTACTCCCCGCACGGCGTGCCGGGACCGACGCGGGTAAGCTCCTCGTCGGGCTCGGCCGCGGACCGGGCGCCGTATCCCCGATAGGCCGTGCCCTCGAACCGGCGCAACCGGTCCGGCCCGGATCTCGTTGTGGTATTCATTGCTGGTGGCTCATTGCTGGTGGCTCATTGCTGGTGGCTCATCGCAGGCGGCTCACGACGAGCTCCTGGAAGCTGCGCACGGAGTCCTCCCACACCGGCGAGAGCACGCCGCCCCCGGCGGCCACATCGGATGCTCGGCCCTGTTGGAGCCGCTCGCAGATGATGTGGTCCTCGCGGTGCACGTCGCGCCAGAGCTTCACGAGCTGCTCTGTGCGCTCCGCCGATGCCGGCTCGGGTCCGAGGCTGTAGATCGCACGGCGCTGGAGAGTGCGGTCCGGTGCCAGCGGGACGTCGAGGTGCACGCCAATCTGATCCGGAAGGTAGAGCCCGAACACGAAGTTCGGGAACAGGGTGAGGAAGCGCGAGTCGGCCGACAGAGTGTCCTCGCTCGCGGCCTCCCCGGAGACGTCGACGGCGCATCCGAGGCAGCCCGGATCGTTCACGGTGTAGTGGTCGGTGAGGGGTTGCTCGGTGGTTGTCGAGTGCACGAACTGTACGTGGTAGGGCTCGATGAAATTCTCGATCATGAGCTTCCAGTTCGCGGCCACCTCCCCGAGGTCGATGGTGACGAGGTGGCGGATCCGGGCGAGGTCGATCCCGTCGAGCCGGCTCCGAAGCGGCGCGATGAAGTCCTCCAGTGACGGCGCGGCTCCGTTCAGATTGACGAAGATCCAGTCATGCCACGTCGCCGACCTCACCGGCGCCAGCCCGTGCTCCCCGCGGTCGAAGCCGTCCGGCACCGCGCGCGGATCGCGCCCGCCGAAGTAGGGGGTGATCCGGAGAGCTCCATCGAGGCCGTACGTCCACGAGTGATAGGGGCAGCGAATGGCGTGCCCCATGTTGCCGGGCGTGTCGACGAGCTTGAGGCATCGGTGGCGGCACACGTTGTGAAACGCCCGGAGCCTTTTCTCGGTGTCGCGCACCAGCAGCACCGGCTTGCCGGCCACGGTCACCGGCGCCACGTCGCCGACGCGGGCCAACTCGTGCGCGAATCCGGCGAAGACCCATGAGTCGGAGAAGATCCGCTCGTTCTCGAGCGCGAAGAACGCATCACTCTTGTAGGCCGCGGCCGGCAGTCCATGAGCCACCGGCCCTGGAGTCTCGAATGCGGCCAGGCCCCCGGCTCCGAAGATTGATTGCAGCGATGGGCTCATTTCGATCCCCCCCAAGAGCACCCGGCGGACTATGGCACGTGGCGCTTGAGCAGGAACTGGTTCTTGAACATGCCGAGCCGGGTCATGACCTCGACGTGTGCGATATCGGGCTGACCGTGGATGTGTTCGTTCAGGAAGATTGGGAGCTCGGTTTCATCGTCGGACACGACCTCGACCAGCAGGTCGAATCGGCCGCTGACCCACATGATGTAGACGACGGCGGGATGCGGGTCGAGCCGTTCCGCTATCACCGCCGGGGCGATTCCCGGCGCGGTCTTGATGCCCAGCATCGCGTCCGTCTCGTAGTCGGCGGCCACCGGGTCGACAACGGCCAGTATCCGTAGCATGCCCGCCTCGCGCATGCGGGCGACGCGGTTCCGGACGGTCCCGCCCGATACGCCGAGCTTCTGCGCGATGACGTCATAGGCCGCTCGCCCGTCGTCCTGGAGTAGACGGATGATCCGCTGGTTGAGGTCGTCGGAAGGTGACGACAACGGCGAGCGCGAGCCGGCGTGGTCATCGCCGCTGCTGGCGACCGCTGCCTGGAATGCGTGAACCGTAGATCTCGACATGCGTTCAGCTCCTGGCACCGACTAGCGCGCAATCGCTGTTGTGGAAATCGCAAGATGTAGGGTAGATTGTGCAGAATCGGTAGAGAAATGCAACTGATAATCAAGATTTACCTGCAAGAATGGGATTGATGTACAAAATTCTTCATCCAAGTCGATTGCTCCCGAGCAAAGGAGAAAGCACCTGATGGAAACGACACCAGGAACCATGGCCGGCGCGCTGCCCGATATCGAGCGCGTTCGGGAAGCGCGGGCGAAGCTCGCCGAAGCGGGAGTCCGTTACGTGTTCTCGTGTTGGATCGACATGCTCGGGGTGCCGAAGACCAAGCCGGTGCCGCTCAGCAATTTCGAGAACCTGTGCATGGGCAAGGGCCCGCAGTTCGCCGTGCACTCGGTCTCGTTCGTGCCCGAGCTCACGCCGGCCGACTCCGACCAGATTCCGGTGCCCGATCTCGACACCCTGGTCATCTGCCCCTGGGACCGCACCTGCGCGTGGATGTTCGCGGACCTGTGGTGGGAGGACGCGCCGTACAACCTGTGTCCCCGGCAGGCGCTCAAGCGCGTGGTGCGCGACGCCGCGGCGAAGGGGTTCTCGGGGTTCGCGGGCATCGAGCCGGAGTTCATCGCCATGCGCTGGCGGGACGGGCAGCCGGTCAAGGCGTTCGACGACGACCCTCCTCCCGGCGAGGGGCTGCGCCCGAGGCGGCAGGCGTTCGGCTACGATGTCGAGTACTCCGTCGACTCCATGGGGTTTCTCGGCGCACTCATCGACATCCTCGGGGAACTCGACTGGGGGCTGAAGGATGTGGTCGCGGAAGGTGGCTACTCGCAGTTCGAGCTCGACTTCGACTACACGGACGTGCTCCGGATGGCCGACCGGCTGGTGTTCCTGCGCGTGCTGCTGAAGGAGGTGGCCAAGCAGCACGGCATGTTCGTCACCTTCATGCCCAAGCCCACGCTTGGCGACTGGCGTTCGGGGGCGCACATCAACTACTCGATGCAACGGACCGGCGAGCCGGGGGTGAATATCTTCGAGGACCCCAGCGGCGGATGGAGCGGCGCCGTGTACAACGCGGTCGGGGGACTGCTGCGCCACGGCGGA
>JAKZYK010000151.1:0-6891 GCA_047514485.1 Gammaproteobacteria bacterium | reverse complement strand
GGTCATGGAAGATTTCCACACGACGATACGTGAACCGTCGCCCGGTCTCGTCCTCATGCGAGCGCGGGGAGCGTCGACTATGATCGTCCGATGTTCACTTCCACGCGCAACGGGCCGCACCGCCGCACTCCCGCGCGCGGCTCCGAGCACGGGCGATCCTCATGAATCCGTTTCTCACCACCAGGGAAGTCGCCGATCTCCTCCGGGTCAAGGAGCGCAAGATCTACGAGCTCGTCGCGGCGCAGGCGATCCCTGTGAGCCGGGTCACCGGGAAGCTGCTCTTCCCGCGCGATCTCGTCGAGGCATGGGTGCGGCGCCAGGTCGAGTTCGCCGGTGGCGTGGCCGAGCTCGCGCCGCCCCCCGCGGTGCTCGCGGGGAGCCACGACCCGTTGCTCGAATGGGCGATCCGCGAATCGGGCTCGGAGATCGCGACGTTCTTCGGCGGCAGCCTCGACGGGCTCACGCAGGTGACGGCCCGCAAGGCGTTCGCGGCGGGGATGCACGTGTTCGATCCGGATACGGGGGAGTTCAATCTGCCCCTTGTCACGAACGAGCTCGCGGGCCAGCCGGTGGTGATGGTCGAGTGGGCATGGCGCACCCAGGGCCTGGTGGTGGCCAGCGGCAACCCGCGGGGTCTCGCAGGCGCCGCGGATCTCGCCGGGGTTCGATTCATACCGCGCCAGCCCGAGGCGGGAAGCTACCTGCTGCTCCGCCACCTGCTCGCCGAGGCGGGCGTCGGACCGGAGACGGTCGAGATGCTCGATCCCCCTGCCCGCAGCGAGGCCGACGTCGCCCAGCATGTTCTCGAAGGGCGCGCCGATGCCGGCCTCGCGGTGGAGACCGCGGCCCGGATGTACCGGCTCGACTTCATACCGCTCTTTCGTGAGCGCTACGACCTGTTGGTTTGGCGGCGGGAGTACTTCGAACCGCCGATGCAGCGCCTGCTCGCGTTCTGCGCAAGTGCCGCGTTCAGGCGGCGCGCCACGGAGATCGGCGGCTACGATCTCTCGGGACTCGGCGCCGTGCGTTACAACGGCGGCTGATCGGCTTCTCTCCGGTTCACGGCGTGCCCGATGCGCTCCGGCTCGCGTTCGGGAAGAAGAGTTGCTGCCCGGCGATATCGAAAGAGGCGATCGCGCTCTGGCCCTCGGGGCCGAGCATCCAGCCGATGAACGCCTGGCCTGCCGCCGCCTTCACGTGCGGGTGCTTCTCCGGGTTGACGAGGATCACGCCGTACTGGTTGAACAGCCTCGCGTCGCCCTCAGCGTGGATCGTGAAATCCCCCTTGTTCCCGAACGCGATCCAGGTGGCCCGATCCGTGAGCGTGTAGGCGCTCATTCCCACCGCGGTATTCAACGTCGCACCCATCCCCGAGCCGGTCTCGCGGTACCAGCCGCCGCTCGCCGAGGCGGGGTCGAGCCCCGCTTCTCTCCACAGGTCGAGCTCTTTCTTGTGGGTACCCGAGTCGTCGCCGCGCGATGCGAACGCGGCGCGGGCCCGGGCGATCTTCACGAGGCTCGATACGGCATCGTTCATGCCGACGACATCGGCCGGGTCCTCGGCGGGGCCGACGATCACGAAATCGTTGTACATGAGATCGAAGCGCTCGACGCCGAACCCGTCCGCGACGAACTTCTCCTCGGCGGACTTCGCGTGCACGAGCAGCACGTCTGCGTCGCCGTTGCGCGCGTTCCGGATCGCCTGTCCGGTGCCGACCGCGACGACCCTCACCTCGATCCCCGACCCGGCGGTGAACTCGGGCAGGAGATGGTCGAGCAGACCCGAGTTCCGGGTGGAGGTCGTCGACTGGACGACGATGAACTCCGCCGCATGGACCGGAGCCGGCGTCACCGCAGCGCAGAGGCACGCGGCCGTCAACAGTGCGGCGAGTCTCGTAGTCATGCGTGCTATCCCTGGTGGGCCGATCGATTCAGACGACGATCCGACCTTCGAGATAGGCGCGGGCGGGCTCGCTGCCGGGGTCTGCGAAGAACTCTCCGGCTGGCGTGCGCTCGGTGATGCGTCCGTGGTGAACGAACGCGACCTCGTCGGCGAGGCGCTTTGCCTGCGCGATGTCGTGGGTCACGAGCGCGATGGTCATTCCATCGGTGCGCGCGGTGTCGATGAGGGTTTCGATTGCCAACGCCGCGGCCGGATCCAGGCTCGAAGTCGGCTCGTCGAGGAGTAGCGCCTGCGGTCCGGTGGATAGACAGCGCGCGAGTGCGAGACGCTGTTGCTCGCCCCCCGAGAGCAGGCGGGCCGGCCGTGCGGCGAGATGTTGGAGCGAAGCGGCCTCGAGCACCTGGCTGGCTCGCGCCCGCCGCACCGCGCCACGGATGCCGATCGCGGAGAGGGCGTACTCGACGTTCGCGCGCACCGAGCGCCGCAGCAGCACCGGCTTCTGGAACACGAAGCCGATGCACGGAGCGCGCGAACGGTCCGGGCTGCGTCCGGCCCACTCGACGACGCCTCGGTCCGGGGCGACGAGATGGCTCAGGACCCGCAGCAGCATGCTCTTGCCCGCCCCGTTCGGGCCGAGGATCGCGGTGACGCCACCACCCGAGAGGGTGAGGTCGATGCCGTCGATGAGATTTCTTCCGGCTCGCGCGACGACGACACCGCGCGCTGTGATCGGCAGCACCGTGGGCGCCGCCGCGGCGCCCACTGGGGCGTCAGTCCTTGCAGCGTTCATGACCGTGAGCATGGACGCACCGTTGCCGGCTCGCGCAACGGTGCTGCGCACCGCGCCCGGCAGCATCATGGACGCTGCCCCGGCGCTTGCCCGTAGGTCTCTGGCCATGGCGGTCCCGGTATCAGGCATGAGCGGAGCGGACCGCGGTTGCGCGCAGTCCCATTGCCAGCGCGTTCACCGCCACCGTGATCGCGACGAGGATGATGCCGAGCCCGAGCGCGAGCGAGAGATTCCCCTTCGACGTCTCGAGGGCGATGGTCGTCGTCATCACCCGGGTGGCGTGGTTGATGTTGCCGCCGACGATGATCACCGCGCCGACCTCCGCCACCGCCCGTCCGTAGCCGGCGAGCAGCGCGGTCAGCAGGCTGAAGCGCGCGTCCCACAGCAACGTCGCGATCATGCGGCCCGGGCCGATGCCGAGCGCGCGAAGCTGCTCGTCGTACTCCTCCTTGAGGTCCTCGATGAGCTGGCGTGACACCGCCGCGATGATCGGAGTGACCAGCACCGCCTGGGCGATCACCATCGCGCTCGGGGTATAGAGCAAGCCGAGCGAGCCGAGGGGACCGGCGCGAGAGAGCAGCAGGTAGACGAAGAGCCCGACCACGACAGGGGGAAGCCCCATCAGCGCGTTCAGGACCACGATGACTGCGCCGCGCCCGCGAAAGCGGCGCACCGCGATCGCGGCTCCGAAAGGCAGACCGACGATCGCGGCGATCAGAACCGCTCCGAGGCTGACCTGCAGGGAGAGTGCCACGATCTCGACGAGGTCGGGGTCGAGCGCGATGAGCAAATGGAACGCGTCGCCGAACGCGTTGCCGAGGTCTTGCACGGGCCGCGAACTCAACAGTTGAAGATTCGGAAAGTATAGCGAATTACTGGTGAATTGCACGTTTTCTCAGAAATGTTCGGATTTTTAGAATCCACAACATAATTACACATATAAATGTCACTTCTTGGATGATCGTCTTCGCTGCAATTTTTCTACGCCCGGCACTGAGGAAGCGGAGCGATGCCGTCCACTTCGCCCTGACCGTCCGTCGGATGTACGAGCACGGCTGGGGCGCCGGACGTACCGCCGCATTACGCGCCTATGTCTTCGCTTTGTGGGTTGGGAAGAAAGGCGGGAGGGATCGATGTCTATGCCGCCGGGTCAGCCGGTGCCGGCGCTTCTCCAAGCCACTCGTCGAGCACCTCGGCGGTGTGTGCGCCGAGCGCCGGCGGCGCTTGGTGGATCTCGAACGCGTAGCCGCTCATCGCGACCGGGAAGCCGGTCGTTCGTGTCTCCACCCCGTTCGGCAGAGTCAGCGGATGGACGAGACCGAGGTGCGCGACCTGGGGGTCTTCGAGGATCCGCGGGTAGTCGTTGATGGGCGCGCAGGGCACCCCCCGGGCGTCCATCTCCTCGATCCACTCGGCGGCGGTGCGCTCGGCGAATCTCGGACCGAGGATGGCGGCGAGCGCGGTCTGGTGCTCTGCGCGAAGCGGCTGGGACGTGAAGCGCGGATCCGCGGCCAGCTCCGGCCGTCCGACCGCGGCGCACACTTGCGCGAACAGCCGGTCGTTGCCCGCCGCAATGATGAAGTGCTCGTCGCTTGCGCGAAACGCCTGATAGGGTGCGTTGCGGGGATGCGCGGAGCCGAACAGATGCGGCGCGTTGCCGGTGCCGAAGTACTCGCTGGTCTGGAGCGCCGCCACTCCGATGAGGCTTCCCAGCATCGAGCAGTCGATGCAGGCGCCCCGCCCGGTCTCTCTGGCTCGCATGAGATTCGCGGTGATGGTGTAGGCCGCGTAGAGCCCGGCGCAGAAATCGCCCACCGGGACACCGCACTTGACCGGGCCGCCGCCGGGCTCGCCGGTGACGCTCATCAGTCCGCTCATCCCCTGCACGGTGACGTCGAACGCGCCCTTGTGTGCGTAGGGGCCGGTCTGGCCGTATCCCGAGATCGAGCAGTACACGATCCTCGGATTGCGGGCGCTCACCGCGTCGTAACCGGCGCCGAGGCGCGCGAGGACCCCGGGGCGGTAGTTCTCCACGAGCACGTCGGCCACGGCGGTGAGCCTCATGAGCCGCTCGACGTCCGCACGGTCCTTGAGATCGAGGGCGACGCTGCGCTTGTTGCGATTGAGCGACGCGAAGTTCTCGCTGTACGGCGCCTCGCTACCGGCGGCCGCGGAGAGTGGTGGCCAGCTCCGCATGCCGTCGCCGCCGTCGGGACGTTCGATCTTGACCATATCGGCTCCGAGATCCGCGAGCAGCGACCCGGCGAACGGCCCCGCCGCGATCTGGCCGATCTCGATGGCTCGTACACCGGCAAGCGGCCCCTGACTGGAACTGGACATCGGCCGGCGCCCCCCTGTTTGCGAAGGCGGCTATCTTACGGGATACGCTTCTGCCACACCGATGCGAGGTGCCTCGAACCAGGGATATTCGACGCTACGGCACCGGTCCCGGGTCGTCGGATCAGCGCAGCGCAGTCCGACATGAGCGCCTCGGTCCGATACCGGGTTACGACTTCGACTCACCCGATCTGCCCGGTAGCTGACGTTGCAACGCGACTGGTTTCGTCATGGAGGGGCGGTGCGTCCGAGCACCGCGTCCGCGTCGAGCGTCGCTCGCAACTCCCGGCGGACCTCCTGCCACCGGAACCGGACCGAGTTGCGGACGATCTCCTCGTCGAGCGCCATCAACTCCGCGATGATGGGTGCGTGACGCACGAGCGCCTCCGGGCTTTCGGTGAACGCGGTCTCGTCGTCGGGGAGCACGTGCCATTCAAACCGGCCCAACCGACTGCGCACCGCCGCGGCGCTCTCGGCGAACAAGGGCCCTGAATCGTCCGGTGTACCGGTGTGTTCCAGGATTGTCTCGACCGCACGCCGCACCACTGCGCCGGCCGCCGCGGGGTCGGCCGGTGATCGATGGGCGAGCAATCCGCCCGCGAATACCGAGAGATCCGACACACAGGCGAGCCACATTTGCCACTTCGCGTGGTTGATCGACACGACGTACGCATCGTTCTCGAACAGCACCGGAAACCGGGTGCCGGCCCGCGTGCGCAGGTAGCCGTACAGTGTCGTCTGGGCGATGTGGCTGGCCCGCGTGTCGAGAAAGTGCTCCAGTGCCTCGGTGTCGGCGATGGTCCGCTTCCGGCTAGCCGTCCCCGCTCCGAGATACTCCGCGAGTACGGATACCCCCTGTCGCAACCGGGACAGGATTGATTTGTTCATTCCACGAACGGCCCGAAATCCACAATCATTTCCTTGTGCGACGAAATATCCTCACAGATCGATTCCATTACTTCGAAAGACCGGTGAAGAAAATTCGTTTATCGAATGAAAAGGGCGTGCAGGTCTCCGGCGTACCGCGCCGGGAACGCGGTGGCCCCGACAATCCGGTGAATTGCGCTCGCACCACCGGCAGCACCGCCTTAGAATGGCGCGATGGTTCCTTACTGCTGCAATCTCGTGCAAGGTGCCGGAGGAATCCATGAGCGGTCCCTTGACTTCGACGCCGCCGGGCCGGACAAGGAGCGATGCCGGCGACCTGCGGCGGTAATCTAGCGGTCGCACCCGCTTGGCCGGTATCCACTCGACAGGCAACACCGGAAAAGGCCTTCGTGCAGGAATCCCGGCAGTGTCATCACAAAGGAGGACGGTAGATGAACAGTGACCAAGCCACGCACTGGCGGCGTACCCGCAGTCTGATGTGGGTCACGCTCGCCATCTGGTTCGTGTTCTCGTTTCTCGTGCATTGGTTTGCCGATGCGCTCAACGGCGCAACCTTTCTCGGATTCCCGCTCGGCTTCTACATGGCCGCGCAGGGGTCTCTGGTCGTATTCGTGGTGCTGATCTTCTGGTTCGCGAGAACCCAGGACAGGATCGACCGCGAATGCGGCATGGCCGAAGACGAGTGAGGGGAAGATGACCATGAAAATGCAAGGGAGCTTCGTCGACAACCTGCCCAAGATCTACGGCCTGTACACGGGCGGGTTCATCATCTTCATCGGCCTCATGGCCATCCTCGAGCAGATGGGGCTGGGCGCCGACACCATCGGCATCCTTGTTCGTCGCCTTCACCGTCGTCATCTACGCCACCATCGGGTGGCTGTCGCGCACGATGCAGGTCGACGCCTACTATGTCGCCGGTCGGGAGGTTCCTCCGGTGTTCAACGGCATGGCGACGGCGGCGGACTGGATGTCCG
>JAKZYK010000150.1:0-6311 GCA_047514485.1 Gammaproteobacteria bacterium | reverse complement strand
CATCGTGCAGCGCTTCGAGCGCGACGTCGAGACCGAACTTGTTGCGGTAGCGGAAGCAGTCCACCACGGTACGGGCCGGGGAGGTGATGCGAAACGGCACTCCGAGCGCCGAACGGCGGACCACTCCGTAGGTCAGCATCGGGCCCGAAAAACGAACGATACGCAGCCGGGCCGGAGGGTACGCCGGTTTGCGGGCCTTGCGGTCGAGGGCGATCCAGGTCTCGTGCGGCGACTGAGTGCCGATGTCCTGAACTTGGAGTGCCGTAAGAAGGCAAATGACAGCGTTGGGCATGGCGGCGGCGACCATCGCGATCGTCTCGAGCTCAGTCGAGGCGGTCTCGGTGAGTCGATAGAGTCCGTTCCCGAGGTTCTCTGCCACCCCTTGGGACACCAGACCCTGGAGCCCACGGTGGGAGATCCCGAGCGGGGCGAGGTCCCGCGGCCGGAAGTAGGCGCCGACGCCCGCTTCTTGCAGGTGAGCGGCGTTCAGTGATTTTGCCATTTGTGAATGGTGCTGAATGTCGGCACTTGAATGCAAGTGCCGACATTTGATGTCAAACAGGTTGCCCGAACGACATCTCCTTCAGCATGTCCAGGATGTCCTTCTCGATGGAGTGAATGTCGGCCTCGATCTCCTCGAGCGGCCGGGGCGGGACGTAGCGGTAGAAGTAGCGGTTAAAGTTGATCTCGTAGCCCACATGGCCGACCAGGCCGTCCTTGTGATCGCGTCTCGCGGTGTCGATCCAGGCATCGGATAGATGGGGTTCGACCTCGCGCTCGAAAAAGGCGCGGACACTGGCCGGCACCCCCTCGTCGGCGGCGGGGTCCCCCTCTTCGGCGAGCGGGACGCGCTCGGTATCGCGCAGCTCGGGGTCGGGCTCGGGTATGCCGTCCTTGTCCCGACAGATCTCGGCCGTTTCGTCGCGCTCGGCGAGGGCGGCGAGAATCGCATTGAGCACCGGCGCGCGGAGCTTGACGTCGGCCTTCCCGGCCGCCGTCGTCAGCATGGCAAGGAATGCTGCCCGGTCCTTGTGCAGGGTGTCGGGCAATCGCTCGAGCAGATCCAGAATGGCTTGCTGGCGGGCGCGGCCCTCGGTTTCTTCCCGGGCGCCGGCTTCGCCCCGCTTCTTCGACTTCGCCAGATTCTGAAAGCCCTTCTGCTCCTTGAGACGAGCGATGCGTTCCGCGCTGGCCTGGAAATTCAGCCGGAGCGGCCGCTCCACGGTGATCTTGCGAAAGCCGAACCGGGCGGCGGGGAAGACCCGGCTGACGGCGCGCTCCTCGTCCTTGCCGTCCTTGGCGAGCACGCGGGTCTCGCCGTCCCGGCAGTCGGCCAGGAGTTTCAGCACGTCCGCCGCCTTGTCCGGGGGAATCTCGTGCCGCTTGTCCCCTAGACTCCGGCGCATCGGCGACCAGAACGTGGTGGCATTGATGAGCTGTACCTTGCCCCTGCGCGCAATCGCCGAGCGAGCGAACCAGGGGCACGTGTCAGGAGGGCGCCTGCGTGCGCTCTAGTCTAAATCGTGAATGTTCCGTGAAACCAACGTGGTGAAAAATCGGTACGGGCCGGCCCGATATTTCCCTTCGAGCAGCGTGTTCATTCCGCGTTTCGGCGACCGAGGGCGGCGGGCATCGACGAGTGCCAAAGGCGCCGGGGCTACGGGTTCGCGCGCGGCGCGAGCAGGATATTGAACTCGGCGCGGATGCTCGCATCGACGCTCGGCGGGATGTGCGTCGGGTAATGACGGCTCAGCGTCTCGCGCACCCGCTTGGCGGCGCGCTCGACGACGTTGGTCGATCCTTGCTCGGCCCACTCCTTCGGGCTCGCGCGATCTCCGACCTCCGGGTAGACGTAGTCGCGCTGCATGCGCCCGAGGGTCTGCGGATGTCCGAGGAAGTGGTTCGGGCCCTGCGTGCACACCTCGCGCATCGTCTCGACGGAGAGGCTCTCGTCGTCGATGTCGATCCCCCGCACCGAACGGTTGACCGCGCCGAGCATGTCGTTGTCGATCACGAAGCTCTCCAGGCACGCCCCGAGCAGGCTCCCCAGCATTCCCGCCGATTCGTAGACGAGATTCGCCCCGGAGTGTCCGGCCAGCACCGTCGTGTATCCCTTCTCGTAGCCGGCCTGCGCGTCGGGCAGCTTCGAGTCCGCCATCCCGGCCGCGATGCCGGTCGGCAGATCGTAGAACCGTCCCATCTGCGCGCACGCCGCCATCAACACCGCCTGCTCGCCGCTGCCCCCGCTCATCGCCCCGGTGCGGAGATCGGAGACGAACGGCCACGTGCCGAAGATCGCAGGGTGTCCCGGTGAGAGGGCATTGACGTAGACGAGCCCGGCCAGCACCTCGGCCACCTCCTGCACCACCGCTCCGGCGAGCGCGGCGGGGCTCGTCGCTCCCGCTTGGCCCGCCGCGAGCAGCAACACCGGCATCCCACCGCGCACCGCCGCTTCGAGGCAGCGGCACGCATCCTCGGCGAACCGCAACGGCGGCACCACGAAGCAGCTCGACATGCTGACGAACGGGCGTGCCCGCCAGCGTGCCTCGCCGCCCGCCACCCGGTGGAGCATCGCGAGCGACTCGTCGACGTGCTCGGGCTGCACCCAGCTCGATCCGACATGCTTCGACGTTCCGGCAATCGCGGCGTAACAGGTGTTGAGGTCGAGGTCCCGCGGATCCTCGAGGTCTCGGCAGACGATCGAACGCTGGAAGAAGTGGATGTGCTCGAGGGTGTCGACGAGACGGGCGACGTCGTAGAGGTCCGCCAAGGTGGACTCCCGGTACTCGCGAGTCCGGGGATCGACCATGTGCACCGCGGCCCCCGCGGTCCCGAAGTACACCCGGTTCCCGGAGACCTCGAGGTCATGCCGGGGGTCCTGTCCGTGGAGCACGATGCCGCGTGCGGCGTTCGCCACCGTGTCTTCGACGAGGGCACGCGGGAAGAGGAGCCGGCCTTCGGGACTCATTCGCCCGCCGGCCGCCGTGACCGTCTCGATGCAGCTCGGAATCGCCTCGGACAATCCGATCTGCTCGAGCGCGTCGAGCGCCGCGGTATGGATCCGCTCGATCCCGTTCTCGTCGAGGGGCCGGTACCGGCCGCCGGCCATACCGGGGCGCACCGCGCGATCATCTTCGCGAAGCGGGGCGGCCCGGAGCTTGCGCCGCGCCTCCCTGCCACCCATACGCCGTGCGCCTGCCGCCGGCTCGCTCATCGCGTCTCCCGCCGTTGCGTGGCCAAGCATCGTCCCGCCGACCGGACACGTGCAATATTGCCGCCGCGCATTCGGATCACTGTCAGAAATGCGTCGTGGATCGTCCGATAAGCGACCTCGCGATGCAATCTCCGCCGGCGGGTTCTCCCGGCGCAGTCAGCGCCATCGCTCGCCGAGTCGACACAGGGAAAAGGTTGCATGGACTCTGTCCTTGGGCGATCACCGCCATCCGTACTCTATCCGAGGTGAGCGATCTCGACACCGCCCCAACGATCGTTCAGATACTCCGCCACCAGCCGGCGGTGGCAGTGGTGGGGCTGATCTTCGCTGCACAGCAGGCAGCCGTCCACGAAGGTTTCCTTCGGGATCGTCTTCTCGATCCGCCGCTCGCGCATGAGGTCGAGGAACCGGGCCTCGTAGGTCTCCCAATCGCCGCGCCGTTTCTTGTAGTCGTCCAGCATCTCCTTCGTGGGTGCGAGCACGGGCAGGTGGACATACTGCATTCCACATATCTCGGTGAGGAAGTACGCGAGATCGTCCCGCTTGGCGAAGCCGGCGAGCTGCGACACGTTGTTGAGCCGCACATCGACGATGCGCTTGGCGCCGGATTTGCGAAGCAGACCAAAGAATCGACCCGCCGACTTCCTGGTGAAACCGATGGTGAACACTTTCATGAGTCTTGTTCCGCGCTCTGAGCGGCCAGTTTGTCGTCCACATGCGCTACCCGTTCCAGGCCTGAACACCGAAAGCTCGAGGTTGTCGATATGGACAAGTTTCAACGCATCTCCGGCCGAACCGGCGGCGCACGCGAAAATCTTTGCACAAAATGACGAAGAATCGTTCGTTCATTGGCTTTGCCGTGAAATGACGGGAGAGAACGGGCGCCCCTCCCGAGAGCGCCTGAGTGCGCCTGAGTAGGACCACCCCGCGCCGCGACGTACACTTCGCGAAGCAATCGAGCTCGCTGCGCATCGACTCTCGGGAGAATTCGAATCATGAGCGCTCCGAACGGCCGGCACTCCGGCCGGCACTTCCTGCAGATCCCGGGCCCGACCAACGTTCCGGATCGGATCCTGCGCGCGATCGAGCGCCCGACGATGGACCATCGCGGACCGGAGTTCGGGCGGCTCGGAAGCCGCGTGCTGTCGGGCCTGCGCGACATTTTCAGGACGCGCGGCAACGTGCTGATCTTCCCGTCGTCGGGCACCGGCGCGTGGGAGGCGGCGCTCGTCAACACGCTCTCGCCTGGAGACACGGTGCTGATGAGCGAGACCGGGCACTTCTCGACGCTGTGGTCGGAGATGGCGCGCCGGCTCGGCCTCGATGTCGAGGTCCTCGACGGCGACTGGCGCACCGGCGCGGACCCGGCGCGCATCGAGGCGCGGCTCGCCGAGGATCGCGCTCGCGCGATCAAGGCGGTCGCGGTCGTGCACAACGAGACATCCACCGGGGTGACGAGCCGCATCGGCGCGGTGCGCGGCGCGCTCGATGCCGCCGGCCATCCGGCGCTGCTGCTCGTCGATACCATCTCCTCGCTCGCCTCCATCGACTACCGCCATGACGAATGGGGTGTCGACGTGACGATAGGAGGCTCGCAGAAGGGCCTGATGCTTCCCCCGGGACTCGGCTTCAACGCGGTGAGCGGCAAGGCCCTGGCGGCCGCGAGATCGGCCGGGATGGCGCGTTCCTATTGGGATTGGGAGTCGATGCTCGGCGCGAACGAGACCGGCTTCTTTCCGTACACGCCGGCGACGAATCTGCTCTACGGTCTCGCCGAGGCTATCGACATGCTGCTCGAAGAGGGTCTCGACAACGTGTTCAGGCGTCACGACCGCCATGCCGAGGCGACGCGATGCGCGGTGCGCGCATGGGGACTCGAAGTGTGGTGCCGCCGCCCGGAGGAGTACTCGTCCTCGCTCACCGCGGTACGCATGCCCGAGGACCACAGCGCCGACGCCCTGCGGCGCACCATTCTCGAGAGCTTCAACATGTCGCTCGGCAACGGGCTCGGCCGCCTCGCCGACTCGGTGTTCCGCATCGGACACCTGGGCGACTTCAACGACCTGATGCTGGCGGGGACGCTCTCCGGCATCGAGATGGGGCTCGATCTGGCCGGGGTGCCGCACACGCGTGGCGGCGTCGGCGCGGCTCTCGAATCTCTTGCCGGAACGGTATCCCGTCCCGACGCCGGCCGGTCCGCCCGGCATGAATCGGAGACGCCGGGCGCGGCTCTCGTGTCCCTTGCCGGAACGGCACCCCGTCCCGACGCCAGCCGGTCCGCCCGACATGAATCGGAGATGCCGGAAGATCGACCGGTGCTGCCCGCGTGAGGCACCGCTCGCACCTGCGCCCGGGAGACGCTGGACTCGCCGCGCGCCTGCGGCGCGAGATCGAGGGGGAGGTGTGGTTCGACCCCGCGAGCCGAGGCCGCTACAGCACCGACGCGTCGATCTACCAGATCGAGCCGATCGGGGTCGTGGCGCCCCGCACCGCCGGGGACATCGCTCAGGCCATTGCGGTCTGCCGCGAGGCCGGCGCTCCGGTCCTCCCGCGCGGCGCCGGCACCTCGCAGTGCGGGCAGACCGTCGGCGAGGCGGTGGTCGTCGACACCAGCAAATATCTCGATCAGGTGATCGGCTTCGACGAAGAGTTGCACCGCGTCACGGTTCAGCCCGGCATCGTGCTCGACCGCCTCAATGCGTGGCTCAAGCCGAAGGGGCTCTTCTTTCCCGTCGACGTGTCGCCGGCCAACCGGGCCACGATCGGCGGCATGGCCGGCAACAACTCGTGCGGCTCGCGCTCCATCCGCTACGGCAACATGGTGCACAACGTCCACGCGATCAGCGCGATTCTCGCGGGCGGGACCGCGGTCCGGTTCGGCGAGGTATCGGGCAATCTCGCGGGATTCACGGGCGACGATCACTACTCCGACCTGATTCGCCGCATGCGCGCGCTCGGCGCCCGCGAAGCCGGCGAGATCGCGCGCCGTTTCCCGGCGCTGCTCAGACGGGTCGGCGGGTACAACATCGACACCCTCGTGCCCGGCCGTACCGCTGGCGGCGTGACCGATGGCGTGAGCGGCGGCATGAGCGGCGGC
>JAKZYK010000149.1:0-2951 GCA_047514485.1 Gammaproteobacteria bacterium | reverse complement strand
GACGGAGGTAGAGCACAGACGAGCCTCTCGTGGCTCGCCGATACTCTGCTACCTCAGGACAGAGCTGCACCTATCAGGTCTTGCCGTCCCACGACAGAACGCCGAGTCCAGATCGTCTCCACTCTGGTCGAAGGGAACTCGATCCGTGCCACGTCCCGCATGACCGGGACGGCGAAGGGCACCGTGCTCAAGCTGCTCGCCGACGTAGAGCCAGTCTGTGCCGCGTACCACGACGAGCACGCTCGCGACCTGTCATCGCTCCGCGTCCAGTGCGATGAGATTTGGTCCTTCTGCTACGCGAAGGCGAAGAACGTCCCGGCGAAGCTCGACGGCCGCTGGGGCTACGGCGACGTGTGGACGTGGACGGGGATCGACGCCGACACCAAGTTCATGATCTCGTGGCGAGTCGGCGGGCGTGATACGTCATGGGCCACGCTGTTCATGCAGGACGTTGCTTCACGGCTCAAGCATCGTGTCCAGCTAACGACTGACGGGCATCGCTGTGGGGTGCCATTATTCCGAACGAAGCTAACCCAGATTCAGATCACAGCGGATCCAATATTGTGGCCCTACAGGGTGCGAGGCGTGCAGACGACCCGCTACGGGCGGCGTCCTCGACCTCAACGACGCCTACGAGTTTGCCACGCCGGAAGAGCGGGCGGCGATGGAAGCGCAGCTTGCGACGTCAGGGCTCGACGCCTTCTTCGAGATGCCATTCGAGGTCTGGATCGACGGTCGTCGATGCCGCAGGCGTAACGCGGGCTGCCCTCGATGCTCCGCTAGGCGGGCTTGCCCGGGCTGTCCGGCGATCGATCAGCCTCGAGGGTGGCTCGTTCCTCTGACTCGGCCAGCACCGCTTCGAGCTCTCCGCGAACTCCGGCGTGCCCGGCCGCAGTGAGCGCCGCGTCGACGAACGCCTGGAGCTCTGCCGGACCGACGTCGAAGCGACGAAGCACTCGCGTCGCCACCTCCAGCCCCGCCTCCAGCTCCTCGTAGACGACCAGATCGGCACCGAGCCGCGCGAGTGTCTCCTGCTCCACGAGATATCGCGAACGCGCGAGGATGAACACTTGGGGCGACAGCTCCCGCGCCGCCGCAACCGCCCTGCGCAGCGCGTCGGGGTCGTTCAGCAGGAGCACGACGACGTGAGCGTGCTCGACGCCGGCATGCCGCAGCGCTTCCTCGCTCGTAACGTCGCCGTAGTAGACCGGTGCGCCCGACTCTCGTGCCTCACGCACCCGCTCCGCGTTCACGTCGAGCACGATGAGGGGAATCCCCGCCTCGCCGGCGGCGTGCGCGAGTAGCCGCCCGGCCACCCCGAACCCCGCGATGACAACGTGCCCGCTGAGCGCGCCGAGATCGCTCGCCGCCTCGTCGACCGCACTTGTCCGCATCAGCCGCTCGAGCGGCCGCAGTGCCGCCTCCCCCGCCCGCAGATGCGGCGCGAGCCCCATGGCCACTCGTGAGATCACCATCGATATGACGCCCGCAGAGACGACGAGGCGCGTTTCGTCTGCTGTGATCAGTGCTTCCGTCTCGGCGAGCGCAAGCAGGATGAACCCGAACTCACCGAACTGCGCCAGGCTCACTGCGGCGAGCCACGCGGCGCGCGGGGGGTAGCGCATCAATATGGCCGCGACGGCGGCGATGACGGTCTTCCCCACCAACAGCGCCGCAACGATGGCGAGGACCGCGCCGGGCTCATCGAGTAGGACGGCGGGGTCGAATAGCATGCCGAGCGAGACGAAGAAGATGCTCAGCAGCACGTCGCGGAGCGGCAGCGCACTCGTGACCGCTCGCTCGCCGTAGCCGGCTTCCGCGAGCACCATCCCGGCGAGCAGGGCACCAAGCGCGAGCGAGAGCCCCAGCTCGGACATCGCCCAGGCGGTCCCCAACCCGACGCTGAGCACCGCGAGCAGGAAGACCTCGCGGCTTCGCGCCGCATCGATCAACCGGAACAGTCGGGGGACTAGCAGGCGAGCACCGATGATCGTGATCGCGATCGCTAAGACTGCCTTCAGCAGTGCCTCACCGCCTTCGCGGACCGCAGTCCCTCCGCCCTCCCCAGCAAGCACCGGGATCACCAGCACAAGCGGAACCACGAGGAGATCTTGAAAGATCAGCACACCCACACTGAAGCGGCCGTGCGGCGCGTCGATCTCGCCGCGAACCGTGAGCGCCCGCAGCACGACTGCGGTGCTCGATAGCGCGATCACGAAGCCGAACAGCACGGCGCGCTGCACGGTGTCGCCGATGAGCAGGAGTGCGATGAAGACGGCGAGCGCAGTGAGCCCTACTTGGAATGCCCCGCCGACGACAACGCTCCGCCAGATATAGCGCAAGCGTTCGAGCGAGAACTCGAGCCCGATCCCAAACAGCAGCAGCACGACGCCGATGTCGGCGATCTCGCGGATCTCCCCCGCGTCCGTGATCAGGCCGACTCCCTCTGGCCCGAAGACCGCACCCGCAACGAGGAAGCCCGCGACAACGGGGAGGTTCAGGCGGCTGAGCGCGACCGCCGTGATCACCGCCAGCCAGCCCACAACGGCGAGGTCGCGGACGAGCGATGCGTCTTCCACAAGCGTCCAGATTCGACGAATCGTTGTTTGGAGGCGGCTGTGCGGCCTCCGGCGTCTGAGCGTACGCGCATGAGACGTCACGCGACTACGAGCGGTGCCGACGGCGCTCGCTCTGACCTGTGGAGCCACAATATTGGACGCAGGTTCGGATCGCCATATCTGGCGTGCTGTTTCGGCCCAGGGACACAGCGTGAGTTTCGGCGCGATCCAATAATGCAGGCACACTCACAGCGTCGTCTCACCCTCTCGTCCACGTCGGTTGAGGCTGGAACTCCGACTCCAGAAATCACCCGCTGACCTGCAGTTTCACTGCAGTTTCTGAACCTGAGGGGTGATCAATTGAAGCCGTGACGACCTAATTCATAAGCCCTT
>JAKZYK010000148.1:0-15778 GCA_047514485.1 Gammaproteobacteria bacterium | reverse complement strand
CGTTCCGGTTCTCGAACGTCCCCGCGCGCCCGGTCCCGTCGATCGCGCGCGGCTTCTCGGCCCCGGTGAAGGTCGAGATTGAGCGCGGCGACGACGAGCTCGCATTCCTGATCGCCCACGAGACCGACCCGTTCAACCGATGGGACGCGGCGCAGGAGTACTCCACCCGACTGATGCTCGCGATGGTCGAAGACCGGCTCGCAGGGGCCGATCTCGACCTCCCCGACGCCTTCGCCCTTGCGATGCGCGCCCTGCTCCTCGACGACACGATCGATCCCGCGTTCGCGGCGGAGGCGCTTGCTCTGCCATCGGAATCGAACCTCGCCGATCGGATGGAGGTCATCGCCGTCGAAGCCATCCACGACGTGCGCGAGGCGGTCCGAGCGACCCTCGCCCTGCGCCTCGAGGATGCATTCGCGTTCGTCTACGACGCGAATCGTTCCCGCGGCCCCTACCGCTTCGACGCCGAAGGCGCCGGGCGCCGCGGCCTGCAGAATCTCTGCCTGGGCTACCTGATGGAGCTCGACGACCCCGCGATCCGATCGAACTGCCGACACCAGCTCGAGACCGCGGACAACATGACCGATGCGCTCGCCGCGCTCGCATGCTTCGCCAACGTGCGCGGAACACAGCGCGAAGAGCGGCTCGCGTGGTTCGAAGCTCGATGGAAGGACGATCCGCTGGTGCTCGACAAGTGGTTCGCGCTCCAGGCGACCTCACGACTGCCTGACACCCTCGACCACGCCCGCAAGCTCCTCCGGCATCGCCGGTTCGACATCGAGAACCCCAATCGGGTCCGGGCACTCATCGGGGCGTTCTGCCACGCCAATCAACACCGGTTCCACGACGCCTCGGGCGAGGGATACCGCTTCCTCTCCGAGCACGTGCTGGCCATCGACGCGTTCAATCCGCAGTCCGCGGCCCGTTTGTTGAGCGCCGCCAGCCGCTGGCGGCGTCTCGACGCGGCGCGCGGCGCACTGCTGCGCGGTGAGCTCGAACGCATTCTGGCGGTGCCGAAGCTCTCGAAGGACTGCTACGAGGTCGCGAAGAAGTTCCTCGCCTGAAGTCGGATCGGCGAATGCCTGGTTCGGCTTGCGTAGCCAGCGGGCGCGGACCGCGCGAGCGCATCGCGCAGGCCCGATGAGCGTTCGGTCGCCCGTTCCACCGCGGCCGTGACGCTCTCGTCGGAGCCGTACACGACCACCCGCCGGCGCGCCCGAGTGACCGCGGTGTAGAGAAGCTCGCGGGTCGCGACCCGCGACTCGGCCGGGCCCAGCGCCACCGCTACCTCGTCGTACTCCGAGCCCTGCGCCCTGTGCACGGTCACCGCGAAGAAGCTTTCGTGCGGCGGAAGGCGTGCCGGCGCGACCAACCGGGGCTTCCCTCCGGCGTCCTTGAGCTCCGGGAACCACACCTGGGTCCGATGGGCCGCGTCGCGGAACACGACTCCCGTGTCTCCGTTCGAGAGCCCGGTTCGCGGGTCGTTGCGGGTGACGAGGATCGGGCGCCCGGGATAGAACGCGTCGTTCTCCCGTACGAGGCCGAGGGCGCGCAGCCGCCGCTCCACCGACTGATTGAAGCGCTCCGCCCCGAACGAGCCGAGCCGGTGCGCACACAGGACTCGGAACGACGACAACGGCCCGGCCTCGTCGCCGGGCTCGCGGAGCGCCTGCATCGCCCGCAGCGCCGGTGTGAACCGCTCGTCCGCGAACTTCGTCGCGAGCCGCTCGAAGCGGTCAGCATCGGGCAGGGGACGGAGCTCGGTGGCGTCGTCGGACGGGTCCCGGAGCGCCGCAACCACGGCGGATGCATCGCCGCGCATCACGGCGGCGGCGAGGCGTCCAATCCCGCCCGCCTCGTCGAAACGCCAGTTGCGCACAAGCTCGACCACACACGGCGCGAGCGGAGAAGATGCCGGCACAGGTGCACTACCGGACTCGGCCCTTGGCACTCCGACGCCGGTCTCGGTCTCGGTCCCAGCGCCAGTCCTTTCGACCTCGGCCACTCCAAATCCGGCTTCAGTCGCGGGCGCGGCTTCGGTCCTCTCGGCGCCGGTTCCGGCCCGGCACAGATCCGCGAACACTGCGCCCGGCTGAACGGATGCGAGCTGCGACGCATCGCCGAGCACCACGAGCCGGGCACCGTCCGGGAGCGCGGTGAGCACCCGCGCCATGAGGGTGAGGTCCACCATCGATCCCTCGTCGAGGATGAGCGCGTCGACCGGGAGGCCACCCCGCTCATTCCGGCCGCGCAGGAGAAGCCATCGGTG
The DNA here is from genome assembly GCA_047514485.1 of Gammaproteobacteria bacterium. Lineage (GTDB taxonomy): Bacteria > Pseudomonadota > Gammaproteobacteria > HK1 > HK1 > HK1. The sequence goes on along the minus strand of JAKZYK010000148.1, from coordinate 13,509 downwards.
CACCGTCGTCGCCTGCGCTTCGTATCCTTCGAGGGCCGGCGCCAGCGACACCAACGCCCGGTGCCGCCCGCGCACCGCCTCCTGGAGGCGGGCGGCCGCCTTGCCGGTCGGAGCGGCGAGCGCGATTCGGCCCGGCGCGGCGAGCCCGAGCTCGATGAGCAGAGCCACGATCGCGGCCGCGATGGTAGTCTTTCCGGTGCCGGGTCCACCCGATATCACGCAGAGCCGGCGGCATACGGCGGTCCGGGCCGCCATTCGGATCGGGTCTCCGGAGGCCGTGCCGGGGAAGAACCGATCGAGTGCCGCCTCGAGTCCGTCCGGCACGGTTCCCGGACCACTCGCTAACTGGTGCGCGATGTGCACGGAATACCCGGAACGTCCGGCCGCGCGGACATTCTCGTCCGGCTCGGATTCCGCCCCGACCGCAAGTCCGTGAAGGCCTGCCGCGACCGCCTGCTCCGCCGTCCAGAGCCGTTCGAGATAGAGCCGGCCCTGGCCGTCGAGGACGAGCGGGCGCCGCTGCGCGTCTTCAGGCCGGGCGACGATCGGACTCGCATCGAGCGCCTCGATCCACGGACCGAGCGCGGGGAGCCGCACTGCGCCCGCCCGCGGCCATTCCCGGCCCGCCACCTCGGGCAGCGCGATGCAGGCGTGCCCGTCCCGGGTCCAGGCGCTTGCGAGCGCCGCCGCCAACGGCAGCTCCGGTCCGCCGCCGCCATCGAGCTCCGCGACCAGTCTTCCGAAGTGGCGGTCGATATCGGCGAGGTGGCCCTGGTCGTACAGTCCGTCCAGCACCGCCACCGCGGCGTTCCGCGTGATGGCGGCCCGCGATCGCTCCCCGGGCCGGTGTCCGTGCCGTGCGGATCGAATCGACCCGGTCATGCCCCGTCTCCCCGGAAGCAGTCGTCGAGCGCGTGCAGACACGCGGCCGAAGGCCGGTCGAAGTACACCCCCCGGCGCGTGCCGGCCGCGGGGTCGATGCCGCGCACGAAGAGGTAGAACGCCCCGCCGACGTGGCGCTCGTACTCGTATCCCGGAAGCCGCACCGTGAGATAGCGGTGCAATGCGACGAGATAGATGAGGGACTGGAACGTATAGCCGCCCGCGCACATCGTCGCGGCCAGTGCCTCCGGTGCATAGTTGCCGGGCCCCGGGCCGAGCCAGTTCGACTTGTAGTCGAGGACGTACCAGCGCCCTGCGTGCTCGACCACCAGATCGATGTAGCCCCGCAGGAAGCCGTGGATGGGCGGCGGTGGGGACTCGATCGCCTCGTTCCGCGCGGGCCGGGCAAACGGATCCGGATAGCCGTGCTCGACGAGCCGGGCGGCGAGGCGGCCACGGTCGAGTCCCTCCACCGGAAAGTGGAACTCCAGCTCGACGAGCCGGCGGATCGAACCGTCCAGGCGGAAGCCGCCTGCCCGGACGGCTCTGCTTGCCCCACCCGGGCCGACCTCCGCGCCCGAGCTCACCTTCCTCCTCGACCCGGCCTCTCCACCCGAGCCGGCTGCACCAACCGAGTCGGCCTCCCCGCTCGAACCGTCACTCCCGCTCGATTCGATGCTGGCGCCCAGACCGCCCTCCCCGCCCGGCCCTTCCCGCTCCGGTTCGTGGAGACGCATCGCACGGGTACGCTCGACCATAGTGCGTGCGACCGGGCGCCAATCGCCGTCGATCCCGAAGTCTTCGAGCGCCTCGCGGCAGATCTCGTCGAGATCGAGCTTCTCCGGTCCGATCTCGGGCGATGTATCCAGTTGCTCGAAGATCCGATGCAGGCAGCTTCCCGCGACCGGCCCCCGCGGGAAGGTGAATGCGGTCCGCTCGTGCTCCATCGCGCCGGAGGCGTCCGTCTCTTCGCCGGAGGCATCGGCGGGCTCCTCGCGCTGATCGTGGTCCGGTCGGTCGGCCTCGGCGTCATCGCGATCGGCCGCCGGCCGGCCGGGGCCGCCGCGGGCGGAAAGGGCCTCGGCGGCAAGCGCGGAAAAGCTGGTCAGACTCCGGATGCGCCGGAGCGGCCGGCCGGGCTCGCGCGCGGCGAGCGCCAGGGGCGGGCCTTCGCCGAGCACCGGCGCAAGGATCGGGGGCGGCTCGGGATCGAGCACGTTCACCGAGACCGCATCCGGAAAGCGCCGAGCCCAGGCATCGATCTCGCCGAGCCAGTCCGCCGCGCTCAGCCCGATGAGCCGATCGGCAACCACTTTGAGAGCGGTGACGGACGCGTCCGGTCCCTCCGTACCAAAGCTGCTCTCCGGCTCGACGACGACTGCCTCCGGCCCCTTCCTACCGGGATCCCTCTCCGGTGCGGCGACGGCCGTACCCGGCCCCTTCGCGCCGGGACCCCTCTCTGGGGCGACGACAGTGGCGCCCGGCCCCTTCGCGCCGGAACCACTCTCCGATCCGCCACGCCCCCGCCCCGTCATCGCCGCCGGACTGCCCCCGGACCTGTGGAGCAGCCATGCGAGCGGCGCGTGCTCGGCGCCGCGCACCTGTCCCCACGTGACCACGCACCGGTACTTCGCCCGCGTGAGCGCGACGTAGAGGAGCCGCACCGATTCGGAGAATTCCTCGAGCCGCTCGATGGACTCGGACCGCTCGTTCGGGTCGAGGTCGAGGACCTCCCGGTAATCATCCGCTTCGCCCAGGTGATACACCGCGTCCACCGCCTCGGGGCGGCGCCGCGGACTGCGCGCGTCCCAGGCGAACGGGCAGAACACTACGGGGAATTCGAGCCCCTTGGACCCGTGCATGGTCAGGATCTTGACGAGCTGCTCGTCGCTCTCGATCCGGAGCTGGACGCTGTCGTCGCCGCGATCGGATTGCACCCGGCGGTGACTCAGCCAGGCGGCGAACTCGGCCGGTGCGAACCGCTCCCGCGTCTCCGCCTCCTGCAACAGCTCGGCGAGATGCCGGTAGTTCGTCAGCCGGCGCGCCCCGTCGCGATGGCCGAGGAGACGCCTCGCACCACCCTCCCGTTCGAGAAGCTGCAGCAGGACCGAGCCGATCCCCCTCGACTCCCAGTGCGTGCGCCACCCCGCGAGCCGCTCCGACCAACTGCTCCACGTCTCCTCGTCGTCGCCGAGAGCCAGCAGCGCCCGCGCGTCGAGCCCGAACAGATCGCCGGCGAGCGCCCCTCGAACCCTCATCTCTCGCCTGGGCTCGGCCAAAGCCCACAGGAGGCGCTCGATCTGCTCCGCCTCGCGCGTGTCGAACACGCTGCCGTCGTCGATCTCGATGCTCCGCACCCCGCGTTCGTGCAATGCGCCCGCGACCAGCCGGCCCTGGTCGCGGGTGCGGACCAGCACCGCGATGTCCGCGCCGGTGAACGGCTCGCCCTCGATCGCGACCTCGCCGCGCGCGCCAAGCTCCAGGAGGCGGACGATCTCGTTGGCGGTCGCGCCCGCGACGACGGGGTTCACGTCCTTCTTCGTGAGGAGCTTGTCTTCCTCGGAGCGGGGGTAAAGCCAAAGCTCCAGCGGTCCGCCACCTTCGCCGGTCGCGATCCGCAAGGGATTGCCGCCGTCCCGGGCCGCGGCCACCGGACGGTATTCGATCTCGGGCGTCACGAACGCGGCGGCCCCCGCGAAGACCGCGTTCACCGCCTCGACGAGGGCGGGGACGGAGCGCCAGTTGCGCTCGAGATGGAGACGCTCGCGAGCCGTGCGCCGGGCCGCGAGATAGGCGAATACGTCCGCCCCGCGGAACCGGTAGATGGACTGCTTCGGATCGCCCACCACGATGAAGGGTCCCGAGGGTGCGCGCCCGGTCCAGATGGAGCGGCTTGCGCTCCCGTGCTCGATCCGCTCGTCCCGTTCCGACTCTTGCTTGCCGGCAAGGTCGGACTGACCCGCTGCTTCGGCGTGCGCCGATTCACTTGGCCTCGAACCCCACACTCCGGTGGGGTCGCCTTCTTCCGCCCAACCTTCGCCGGCCGCCGGTTCCCTTGGCATCGAACCCCACGCTCCGGTGGGGTCGCCTTCTTCCGCCCAGCCTTCGCCGCCCGCACCGGTCCGGGCTTCACCGTAGATCCGGCTGAAGATGCGGGTCTGGAGCGGATCGGTGTCCTGGTACTCGTCAATGAGGGCGCAGGGAAATTCGTGGCGGATCTGCCCGGCGAGACGCGCTCCGGCCGCACTCTCCAGTGCGTCGTGGAGCTCGATCAGCAGGTCGTCGTAGGCGAGGCGCCGGTCGTCTCGAATCCGGCGACGGACCGATTCCCGCACGTCGGCCAGAGCCTCCCGGCGCATCCACCGCAGCCATTGCTCATACGCCGAGCGGAGCTCCCCGGAAGCTTCCTCCAGGCGGTCGAATGCGTCGAACAGCGGGTTCTCGGGCAGTGTGAAGTTTCGTTTGCATACTTGAGAAAGCTGTTCCCGGCCGTAGCGGCCCACCGCGTCGTTCTCCGGCAACCGGGGCTCGGGCGCGGCGAACAGGGCCTCGATCCCGGCCAGCTCCCGCTCGGTCCGGTTCCGCCGATAACGCGCCCGGTTCAGCCAGCGTCCTTCCAGGATCTCCGCCCGGAAGCTGCCCCGATGCTGCTCCCACTCGACCCGTACCGCCTCGAACACTTCACGCCAGGCGGCCTCCCGCGCTTCAATCGGCTCCGGAAGGGGGTCGCCGCCCAGGATGGTGACGCCGGTCTTCGCGCGCCGGGACGACACCCAACTGGTGAGCCCGCCCGGAAGAAATCCGCTGTCGACCGCATAGCGCGTCAGGAGCATGGAGGCCGGGTACAGGCGGCGGCGCCAGAAATCCCGCACTGCCCCGGCCACCATCTCACCGTCGCCGCCACTGACCTCGCACCCGAACGGGAAGCCGCTCTCGAACGCGAGATCGGCCAGCACCCGCTGGCAAAAGGCGTGAATGGTGTACACGTTCGCCCGATCGATGTCGTGCATCGCGGCTTGGAGACGCCGGGCGGCCTGTGCGAGGTCGATGCCCCCTTCCCTGCGCTCCCACGCGCAGAGCAGCTCCCGGGCCTGGGGGTCGATCTCTTGTTGCTGCTCCTGCTCTTGAGCCTCGGAATCCCTCTCGAGAGCACGCGCCTTCACCGCGGCGAGGAGGACTCCAAGGACGCGCCGGATCCTGTCCCGGAGCTCCGCTGTAGCGGCTCGGGTGAACGTGACGACGAGGATCCGGTCGAGCGGCCAACCTTCCTCGATGACCAGACGGGCGACGAGGGTGGTGAGAGCGTGGGTCTTCCCGGTGCCCGCGCTCGCTTCGATGAACGTCATTCCGCCGCCGGCGAGCGGGAGGTCGATCGGTGTCCGGCCGGGGCCGGCCGTGCCGGGTTCGATTGCAGCGCTCACCGCTGCGCTCCGGCGAGACGGGCGCCGATGGTGGTGAGGGCGCGGGTCTTGCCGGTCCCGCGCTCGCTTCGACGGATGCCCTTGCACCGCCGTCGAGCGGGAAGTCGATCGACTTCGGCCGAGGCCGCCCTGGTCGCCGCGCTCACCGCTGCGCCCCTGCGAGTGGGACGAGGAGCTCCACGGCAAGATCCTCGAATCCGCCGGTCAGCGGATCATCCCTGTCGTGGACGAGAGCCAGATAAGGGTCGAGCCGCTCACCCCGCCGGTACTGATCCCCGAACCAGACGTTGCGGGACTTCTCTCGGGACGCCTCCAAGACATCGTCGCCATCGTCTCCGGAACGCACGATGGTTCTGGCGAATTCGAACGAGGTCTCGGGAAAGAACGGGAGCGGCGCCGCGAGACCCCGCCACCAGGCGCGGAGCCAGTGCCCGAGCTGCTCGTGCGCGTCGCCGGGAGGCGGGAACACGGCCGACTTCCATGAACCTCGCTCCAGCCAGACGACGACTGCTTCCACCGGATCGTGGCCCGCTGCTGTCCACGCGAGCTGCCGCAGCCAGATCTCGATCCGGTCCCGGGCACGCAGACTCCCGATCCGCCACCACACCATTCTGTCCAGTCCGGCCTCACCCGCTCCGGCCTGACCCACTCCGGCATCACCCACTCCGGCATCACCCACTTCGGCCTGACCCATGCCGGCCTTGCCCGCACCGGCCTTGCCCGTTCCAGTCTCGCTCCCTCCGCCGCCGTCCGGCCCTCTTCCACCCGGCTCGATATGCTCGACCGTACCCACGATCCGGAACTCGCCGAGATCGAAGTCGATCTCGCGAGGCGGCGCGTCGAGTGCCGCCTGGTGGGGAGCCAATCGACCTTCGAGCGGCTCCACTTCCTCCCGTGCCCGCTCATGGACGACACGTCCGAGCTGTGCCTGAGGCAGTCGCCCGCTTCCGTGCAGGAGCACCGCCGCCCGCTCCGGCTCGACTCCGGCCTGCACCTGGTCCCAGATATCAGAGCGAAGGTGATAGCGTTCGAGGCCGTCGAGCTCGAACGGCTCGTCGTCATCCAGCGTGAGATCGTCGAGCTCGAGCCGTACCCCGAGCCGTTCGCGGAGAAAGAAGCGGGTGGGGTTGGCGAAGAAGGCGGTCAGCTCCGCAAGGTCGACACAGCGCCTGGATTCGTCCGGCTCCGGCAACTCTACTCCGGCGAAACGAGCCGGAGACTCATCTCCCTCCCTTCCCGCCAGCATCGTCTTCGCTGCTTCGCACATACCGCGGGAATAGCTGAACAGGGTCTCAGCCGCCGCATCGTTCACCGCGCCGCCGGCCGTCTCGACCACCGCGGCGCCCGGCACTTTCATGGCGGACGCCACGAAGTACCGCGGGCTGAACGGCTGGAGAGGGTGAAGAGTCTCGACCGCCGCGCCCGGGAACCGGCGGCCAAGGTAATCCTTCAGCTCGTCCACCAGCACCGACGGCGGGATCGGGGCGTCGTCGCGCAGACCGCGCCCGGCGTAGGTCACGAGGAAGCAGCGCCGGGCTGCGAGGAGGGCCTCCAGGAACGCGAACCGGTCTTCGTGCCGGAGGTCGCGATCGCCGCGCCGGACGCTTCCTGACGCAATGAGATCGAACGAAGGAGTCGGGGGTGAACGAGGGAATGCGCCGTCGTTCATGCCGGCTACGCAGACGACCCCGGCCGGGAAGATCCGGCCCGGGCCGAGGCTCGCGACGGTCACCCCGTCGGCGAGCCGCGCGGCCTCGCGGGCGGTCTCGCGCGCGCGCTCGCGGAGCACGTCGAGCACCACCTCGAACGGTACCGGAGCTTCGGCGCGCGCCGCTTCGCGTTCGAAGTCCCGGATGAGAGCACGGATCGCACCGACCTCGGCGGCCAGCTCGCGGGCGAGCGGCCAATCCCTGGCCCCGTCGGTGCCGCCAGTACCGCCAGTGCCGCCGATGCCGCCAGTGCCGCCGGCGCCGCGAGTCGATCCCGAGCCGTCTGCGAGGAAGCCGCGGATCACGTCACGGAGCACCTTCCCCCATTGCGCCGGCTGGCGCTCTCCCGCGAGCCGGTGGCGGAGCCCGAACACCTCCTCGCAGTACGAGACGAAGCATCCGAGAAGCTCGCCGTTCATCTCCCCGCCGCGGAATGCGCCCCTTCCGGCCGGACAGGGCACGAGTCCGGCGACCGGCTCGCCCGCATCCGCCATCGCGTAGCCCAGAAGGAGCCGGCGCAGGCCCTGGCGCCAGGTGTGGTCGGCCGTCTCCGGCAGGTCTTCCTCGCCCCGGTGCGCCTCGTCCACTCCCCAGCGGATGCCGGCTTCCCGTACGAGGTCGCGAATGGCGGGGAGATCGGCTTCGCCGATCCCGAACCGGGTCCTGATCGCCGGCGCCGCGAGCGGCGCGAGGACCGGCTCCGCGCCGTGCCGTGACCCCTGCAGGGACAGGAGATCGAGGAACGCGCGCAGAGTGCGCGATTCGACCGCCCGCGCCCGGGCGACGTTGCAAGGAATGCGCCCCGCGGCTGCAAAGACCGCTTCGATGGCGGGTCCGTAGACTTCGAGGTCCGGGGTCAGGACGAGGACGTCGGCCGGCTCCAGGTCCCGGTGGGCGTCGAAGAGGGCGAGGAGGCGGTCGTGCAGGACCTCGGCCTCGCGCACCGGAGAGTGGCAGGCGTGGATCTGGATCGAATCGTCCGTGGCCGGTGGCTGTGCCTCTTCCGGCTGGCTGGCGGATGATGCGGCGCCCGGCACCCACTTGTCGGACCGACCGGCGGAAGCCGTCATCTCACCGGGCATTGCGGCGAGGAACTCGACTTCCGGAGCTCGCTCGACGGAGGGGCCCGCGGGCGTCCCGGTATTCGACTTCTTCTCCCGGAGCGTGGCAGCGAGCGACGCATCGGCCTGAGCCGCTTCGCTCGCGAGGCGGAGATCGAGGATGTCACGCTGCACCGCGGTGAGCCGGTGCAGGACCGCGGGCTCCACGAAATGCTCCTCCCATTCTGCGCCAGCGACCTCGACGAGGGCGTCGAACATGTCGCGCCCTGCCCGCCCCCATGCCGCGAGCAGTTCGTTGCCCTCGGTGAAGTAGCGCGTATCCGGGTCGGCACCTTCCGCCCGGTAGTCGATCTCGCGCCGCGAATGGATGTCTCCCCAGTACTCCCGGCACGGGTTCAGCAGGAACAGGTGGATCTCGATGTCCCGGGCCGACTCGCAGAGCAGCTCGAGGTAGGAGGTCGAGAGGGCCGGCACCGCGAAGAAGCTCGCGCGCCGCGGCCAACCGGGCGGCGGGAGTGGCTCTGCGGCAGGCGACGACGGGGCGATGGGATGGGGGTGCGGGGACGCGACAGAGGGTTGACCGTGTGGCGACGACTCCGGCGGCTCCGACGCCGAAATGTCGCCCACCTCGGGGGAGCGGAAGTTGTCGCGGCGATTGTCTCGGAAGTTCTTGCGGAACGTGTCGAGGGCGTTGACCCAGTGATCGGCACGGTCCGTGCCGTCCGTCTCCACCAGGCACTGCCACAATCGTGCTTGCCAGTGGGGAGCCGCGCCGCTCTCCCACTCCCGGATCCAGTCCGGGCGATAGAGGAGGCATTGGTCGAATACCCGGGCGAGGCGGTCGGCGAGGTCGAGCCGCTTGCGGGGATTCCCGTCCGCCAGGTAGCTCTGTACCGCACCCTCCCACGCGCGAGCCGTGCCGCTGGGCACGGGAGCCCTTGGCGGCCTGCTCGCGGGGTAGCCTCGTGCTGTGCCCTCCCCCGGCTCCCCGGCCGGCCCCGGCAGGAGGTCATGGATGCGCCACCGAAGCCGCGCCGGTGTGTACGGCTGCTCCCTGGAGAGCTCCGGTACCACGCCGCGCATGATCGACCAGGCGAACTCGGCGGGCTGCTCGAAGTGGATGTTGGCCGCGATGCCGAGCCGGCGCGCAAGCTCCAGCGAGAGCCACCGCCCGATGGTGGGGTGCGGCACGACGATCCGCTCGGGGGCAAAAGGATCGCCCGGATCCGTCCGCATGAGGTGTGCGAGCTCGGCCGCGAGAGCTTCCAGCCGGTTCGAATGGTGAAGCCGTACTCCCGTCATCTCACGACAATCCGCGACCGGAGCGGCCGCGCGCCGAAGGCGGACGTCATGTGCGCTCCCCGGCTATCGGTCAGTCGGTCACGAGGGGGTGTGGGCGGTGGGCCTCGACTTCGCGCCGAACGTCGGAGTCCACGGAGTATGGCGGCGCGTCCTCCTCCCGCACCCTGACGCTTGCGCGTTGGCGCCGGCGCACGATCCGGGCCACCGCCTCGGTCCGTTCGTCGTGGGTCAGGCTGAAACGTACCCCTTCCACAGCCTCGCACACGTCAGCCGGGGTGAGTCCGTCGAGCACCTCCGATGCGTCGAGCGAGCGCGGTGTACTGCCGGGGCGCAGGGCGAGAAAGTCCGCCCGAAGCTCCCTGGTACCCTTGCGTCCGTGCAATCGCCACAGCTCCCGCACTCCCATGTCCCCGTAGCGCTGGATCTTGCCTTCGTCAGCGCTGGTGATCTCCACCTCCACCACCAGATCGGGCGCTGTACGTTCGAAGAAGGCGTCAGCCGCCACCTCCCCTTCGACGAGGGCGGCGAGATAACCCTTCGCGTGCTCGCCGACGTAGAACGCGCAGTCCGGTTCCATCCCCGTACCAGGCGGCTCGCCCCGTCCTCGAAGACGGGTGGTACGGAGTCCCTTCGAGCCGCTGGTGAGATCGCTCCCCGCAATATCCACAATGTGGTCGAGGATCGCGGCCAAATCGTCATGGAGACGCGAAGGCGACATCAGGGTGATGAGCCCACGCACCGGATCGAGACAGACCCGGCGGAAGTAGCGGCTCCAGTCGACGGCGGCAAGCTCGGCGATGGTCGCGGCGTCGGCGCGCAGCACGTGGATGGTGGAGCCGAGCGGCCCAGTGTGCATGGTGGCAGAATCGTTCATCGGGGGGGCGTCTCCAGTGTGAAGCCATTGAACGGTGTGTCGCCAACCACTCTCGCCCCCGGAGTCTACACCGTCGTCACGGTCTCTGAGACGATGCCCCTCGGACTGTGCAAGCGATCAGAGAAACAACTTTAAGTATGATGCGAAAAAGCTTGATCAACTGGGGACATGCGCGACATCAGCTCCAATACACGAAGCTGCGGATCTGCCGATACCTGCGTCCCGTCGCTGTTCCTTGCGCCTGACTACGCGGCCTCGCTGATCAGGACTTCGCGGACGATTCACGTACGGCAAGGCTTGGGGCATGCCGTGACGCAGACAGACGGAGACAATGCGATGACACCCGCCGAACCCGCCGGCCTCATGGCGTTCTGGGCCGATATCGATCCCGACTACGAGATGCGATTCCTCGAGTGGCACAACTGCGAGCACATGCCGGAACGCGTGTCGGTGCCGGGATTTCGCGAGGGCCGCCGCTATCGCAGCATCGGCGATGCGCCACGCTATCTGATGATGTACCTCACCGAGAGCGCGGACGTCCTCAGCAGCGACGGGTACATGGAGCGGCTCAATGATCCCACGCCCTGGACCAGGGAGTCGCTCGGTCACTTCCGCCGGCCGTCCCGCAACGTCTACACCCTGCTCTCTACGTGCGGCGACACCTCGCTGCGGGAGTCTCCGTATCTGGTCTCCATCCGGTTCGACATCGCGCCGGAGGCGGGGAACCGGATACGGTCATCGATCCGGAACGAGCTCCTGCCCGGTTGGGCCGCCCTTCCCCAGGCCGGTCGGGCGCAGTTCTACGGCATCGACACCGTTGTCTCCGGCATCGAGACGGCCGAGCGCGGCATTTACGAAGGGGGGCCGGGCTCGCAGCGATTTCTGCTTCTCGCCGAATGCGCGCAGTCCGGAGCGATCGATTCCGAGGACTGGCAGGCGTTGTGGATCAACCTGGACGAGAGCATGACCGGCGGCAGCCCACCGATCACGCATGTGATCCGGGAGACGTTCCGGATCGATTACATGCTGCCGGCGGCGTGATCGAGGCGGCTGCCCAACCCGGCGCCGCCGGAACCGGGTTCTCCGGGTTCCCGCTTCCGCGGGAATGACGGTAGGGGCATCAACCACGGCCATGTCGATGGCATCATTCCCGCTTGCGCGGGACCGACGGGACTGGCGTGCTGAGGGCGTTCCTTCCTCCGGTCACAGCCATCCACGCCGGCGCCTGTCACTCTTCGGCGCGGGTCTTGGCGTGGACGTCGTCCGCCACCATGAGGATCGCGGCGAGGCTTCGCTCCACATCGTCGTCGGTGGTCGCCCATGACGAGACGCTGATGCGCATCGCGGCCCGGCCGTTCCAGCTCGTCCCCCCGCACCAGCAGGTGCCGTCGCGCTGCACGCCACGGATCACGTCCGTCGTGGTCCGATCGTCGCCGAACGCAACCAGCACCTGATTGAGCACCACGTCGTTGAGGATCTCGCAGCCGGCGTCGCGCAGTCCGGCCGCGAACCGGCGGGCCTGACGGCAGTTGCGCTCCACGAGCTCCTCGACGCCGTCGCGGCCGAGCGACGCGATCGCCGCCCAGACCTCGAGGCCGCGCATGCGGCGGCTGGTCTCCGGCGTGAACTCGAACGGCTCGCGGCTCGTCCGGTCCGGGAGATAGTCCGCCTGCACCGACATCGCACCGCGCAGCGCACCGGCGTCGCGCACGATGGCGAGACCGCTGTCGTAGGGAACGTTGAGCCACTTGTGTGCATCCGTCGCCCACGAGTCGGCGCGCTCGATGCCGAGCGTCGGCTCGCCGAGCCGGCTCGACACCCTCGCCCACAGACCGAAGGCGCCGTCCACGTGGACCCAGACATCGTGCGCGCGCACCGCGTCGCACACCGCACCCACGGGATCGAACGCCCCGGTGTTCACGTTCCCCGCCTGGGTGCAGACGATCGCGGGTCCGTTCAGGTCGGGCAGCGCGTCGGCGCGCATGCGACCCTGATCGTCGGCCGGCACCCGGACGACTCGGTCGCGCCCGAGCCCGAGCATGCCGAGCGCCTTGAACAGGGTGGCGTGGGCCTGCTCGCTGACCACGACGGTGATCTCCGGTGCCGCGTAGAGCCCGTGCCGGTCGGCGTCGTGGCCGTGCGCGCGCAATACCGCGCGGCGGGCCGCCGTGAGCGCGGTGAAGTTGGCCATCGTCGCGCCGGTGACGAACGCAACCCCTGCGTCCGCGGGCAGGTCGAGGGCTTCGAGCACCCACCGCATCGCTACCCGCTCGATCGCGGCGCCGACCGGCGAGCTCACCTCGCTGAAGGCGTTCTGATCCCACGCCGCCGCAAGCCAGCTCGCGGCCAGCGATGCGGGCAGGGCACCGCCGGTGACGAAGCCGAAGTAGCGGGGGCCGGCACTCGCGATCACGCCCTGCCCGCCGATCTCGTCCAGCCAAACGATGACCTCCGAGGCGGGCACCCCCTTGCGCGGCAGTGCACCGCCCAACGCCGGCACGAGCTCGCCGGCGTCGCGTGCCGCGGCGACATGGCGCCCGGGGAGTGATTCGAGGAATCGCACCGCGCGCCGGGTCGTCTCGTTCAACAGCTCTCGCATGTCGTTCATGCTTCACTTGCTCCTGATGCCCGTGGATCCGGCGCCCCCGGCCGGCACCCACCATCATTGACGGCACCAATCATGCACTAGTCATGACGAGACCGAGCGAGGCTTTCGTGATCGCGCGACAGGTGCGCAGTCACCGCACCAGCGCGCCGGTAACCGCGAGCACCAGTCCCCCCGCGAGCACCATGATCGCGCAATAGAGTGCGTTCCAGCGCGGGAACACCCAGCTCGAGACGCCGCAGCGCGCCGCGAGCACCAGGTTGATGCCGGAGTACGGGCTTCCGGCCGAGCCGATCCCCCATCCCATGACGCACACCGCCGCGAGCAGGGTCGGATCGGGTGACGCCGGCAGAGCCACCGCGACGAGCGTGGTGACTGACACCAGCGGATGCACGCCGGCCATCGCGAGGACGACGATGCCGGCGAGCGCCATGGGCGCGGTGGCGGCGGTGAGCGCGAACGCCGGCGCCATCGAGGGATAGGCCGAGACCAGGCCGGTGAGCCCTCCTCCCAGCACGCCGGCGGCGAGAAAGAGCGTGAGCTCGCCGCTCATGCCGGGCAGCTCGGTCACCGCGAACCGCGCCACGATCCGCACTGCGCCGGTGGCGCCGGATCGCACCACGAGCACCGCGGCGACGAGCAGCGGCGCGAGCAG
>JAKZYK010000147.1:0-6840 GCA_047514485.1 Gammaproteobacteria bacterium | reverse complement strand
ATCCCGAGCTTCGCGTCGTCCTCGAGCGAGATGTACAGGGTCTCGCCGTCCGGACTGAACTCGAACACTTCCGGGTCGTCGATGGGGCCGATGCGATCGACCAGCTTCAATGTTGCGACGTCGATGATGTCGATCGCGTTCCCGTCGCCGCACGCGGCGTAGATCTGGCTGCGGTCGGGGCTGAACTGGAGATGGCGGGGGCGCGCCGCGGTGCGGATCTGCTTGACGAGCGCGTAGCTCTCGCCGTCGAGCACGCTGATCGCGTGATCCTTCTCGCTGCTGACGAACAGGTATCCGGTGCCGGCCGTCCATCCCGCGGGGGCAACAACGAGCAGTGCCGCGGCCCCGAGCACCAGGAACAATGTGCGTATGACGTTCATCTCCTCCTCACTAGGGGTCGGCTGGTGTCGTCTTTTTGGTGAGTGCCTTCTGGTGAACGGCGGGCGAAAGACGGGTCGGGTTAGTCCCGTATCCGTGAGGTCTTGTGCAAAATGACGACGAATTGTTCGTGACTTCCAGACTCCCGCTTCCGCGGGAATGACGGTCGGGGGCGTTCCGGTAGGCGCCGTGCGTGCTGTCATTCCCGCTTCCGCGGGAATGACGCGTGGTGGCGTCCGGCGTGTTTGAGGATGTGCCATGAAGCTCAACAACGCAAATCGCGATCCGGCGTCTTGCCTGTCATCGCGAGGAACGCCTCCCCGATGTCCGGCGCCCCGGCGCGGGTGACGATCTCCCCGGGCGGTCCGGCATCGAGGACGCGGCCGCGGTGCAGGATGACCACCCGATCGGCGCGCTCGACCTCGTCCACCAAGTGCGTGGCCCAGAGCACCCCGACCGATCGCTCGCGGCGCAGCTCCAGAACGTAGTCGAGAAGCTGCCGGCGCGAGGCCGGGTCGAGCCCGACCGTGGCCTCGTCCATGAGCAGCGCGCTCGGCTCGTGGACCAGGGCGCGGGCGAGCTCCACCCGGCGCCGGTTGCCGCCGCTCAGCGTGCGCGCTGGAGCGTCCGCGTGCTCGGCGAGTCCGAGCCGCTCGAGCTCGGCCTCGATCCGCTCGCGGCGCCGGACGCGGGACATGCCGTGAAGCCGCGCGCTGAAGCGCAGATTGGCGCGCACCGAGAGGTCGAGATCCAGGGTGGACTGCTGGAACACGACCCCGATTCCGGCCAGCGCCGCCGTCGTCGAGTGCCGGATGTCGTGGCCGAGCACGTTGACCGATCCAGCGTCGGCGACGAACAGACCGCTCAGGATCTGGAACAGGGTGGTCTTCCCGGCGCCGTTCGGCCCGAGCAGACCGACGAACTCTCCGCCCGCGACGACGAGATTCACCTCGTCGAGCGCCTTCAGGGGGCCGTAGGACTTGCTGAGTCCCTGCACTTCGAGCGCCGGCGTCTTCGTCCCGGGACCGTTCATGCGCGGCTCGCTCCGTGGGCCGGGGTTGCCGCCCCCTCCCCGCCGGCGCCCGGAACCTCCCCGGCACGCCCGGCGAGAAGCTCCGGGTGGCGTGCGAGCAAGTCGGCA
This sequence comes from Gammaproteobacteria bacterium, assembly GCA_047514485.1. Classification (GTDB taxonomy): domain Bacteria; phylum Pseudomonadota; class Gammaproteobacteria; order HK1; family HK1; genus HK1. The sequence goes on along the minus strand of JAKZYK010000147.1, from coordinate 5,321 downwards.
CGCAGGCGTTCCACCCCTCGGTCGTCGTGGCTGCGCGGATGAGGCAACTCGACCGGCTGCTCCCACACGATGCGGCCAGGGCGCGGCGAAAGGAACAGTACCCGATCGGCGAGCGACAGCGCCTCCTTCAGATCGTGGGTGACGAACAGCACCGTCGAGCGGCGGCGGCACCACAGCTCGTGCAGCCGGCCCCGCAGGCGCCACGCGAGGGGATCGTCGAGGGAGGCGAAGGGCTCATCCATCAGCAGCAACGCCGGGTTCACGCTGAACGCCCGCGCGAGCGCCACCCGGCGCCGCATGCCTCCCGAGAGCTGGCCGGGGTACGCATGCTCGAAGCCCCGTAATCCAACCTCTTCGAGGATCTCCAGCGCCGCTTCGATATCTCCGCCCTTGTCTCCGGTCTTGTCTCCACCCTTGTCTCCGGTCTCGTGCGGCAGGACGAGGCGTACGTTCTCGAGCGCGGTGAGCCAGGGCATCAGGCGAGGGGTCTGAAAAACGTAGCTCACACGCCGGACCTGCGCTCCGTCCTCACCGGCTGCGGGGGCCACCTCGCCTTCGTAGCGCCGGTCGAGTCCGGCCACGATGTTCAGAAGCGTGCTCTTGCCGGCCCCGGACGGACCGACGATGGCGACGAATTCGCCCGGCTCGACGGTGAACGCCAGCCCTTCGAGCGCAACGGTCGGCGGGCTCTCGAACACCTTGCGTTCGATCTCGATTCGAAGCCCGCTTCCCACTGCCGGCTGCGTGCGTGTGCTCACCACATCCGTCCCAATCGTGCTACGTCGCGACCGCCCCAATCATACCGTGACGCCGCGGCACTGAAGGACATTAATCCGGTGCAGGGGGAGCGCTCGACGAACCGACAGGTGCTTCCGTGGAGCAACCCACCGGTCAACGCAGCAGGGTTCGTCGAGGAATTGGCGACATCAGCCCCGCCAGCGGTTGAGCCTTCGCTCGAGCGGCCTCAGCCCCGCCGCTTCCACCACCAGGATGACCGCCGCGAAGGCGAGGGTGTAGGCGAGAATGCTTTCGATGTCGAAGAACTGGAAGAAGACGTTGAGCTGGAAGCCCACTCCGTTGCTGCGCCCCAGAAGCTCGACGACCAGGACGATCTTCCAGATGAGTGCAAGCCCGGAACGCGCCGCCGCCATCAGGTAAGGGTAGAGCTGCGGCAGATACACCTTGAACAGGGTAGTGAGCCTCCTGACTCTGTACACCTTCGCGACCTCCATGAGTTCGCGGTCCACCGCCTTCGCTCCCTCGCGCACGGTGACCACCACCGTCGGGATCTTGTTCACCGCCACCGCGAGCACCGCTGCGGCCTCGGTGAGTCCGAACCAGAGGTAGCAGAGGATGATGGTGACCAGCGCCGGGATGTTGAGCCCAAGGACCAGGACACCGTCGAGCGACATGTCGAGGCGGTGCGAGCGTCCCATGAGGATGCCGATGGCGGTACCCACCGCCATCGCGATCGTGAAGCTGACCGCCACCCGGGCAAGCGTGATCTGCAGGTGGTATCCGAGCTCGCCGCTCCTGGCATGCTCCCACATCCGGACCAGCACCGCGGTGGGTGCGGGCAGCAGGTCACTTGCCGCCACCCAGGAGGCGACCTGCCAAATGGCCACGAAGCCCAGCAGTGAGAAGCTGCGCAGCCAGGGCGCCGCGCGCTTCCGGGTTACTGCTGCCACCGCGCCGGATCGAACTCGGTCCAGAACGTGCCCGGGGTGAGGGTGTCGCTCGATCCGACGAGCTTCGTGCCCCCTTCGCGGGCGAGGATCGCGAAGATCCGGGCCGCAGCCTCCCGATCCGACTGTCCAAAGCTGCGCGGGATACCCAGTCGGTACGCGTCGCGCAGGGCGGCCGCGGTCTCGGTGTCCGAGACCTTCATTCCTGGTTCCAACCGCTCCCACTCGGCGTCGGACTCCAGCAGCAGGTGCTTGGCGGCGTAAGACGAGCGTAGAAATCCTTCGAGCTTGTCACCGTTCTCTTCCGCCCAGTCGCGACTGAAGACCCAGCCGAGCAGCGGCATCGGCCGCTCGACTCCGAGCGCGGGCAGGATCTCGGCGGTAGTGAGGAGTTCTTTCATGCCGAGCACCTTGAGGCGGGCGTTGTAGTGCCAGAAATTGAGTACTGCCGGAAGGTCGCCACGCTTGATGAGCTCATTGAGCAGCGGCGGGGCGCCGAAGATCGGCTCGACCGATTCCGAGAGGTCCATACCTGCCTGTTTTGCGTAGGCCTGCAGCAGCAGCCAGCTCTTGTCCACCGGACCGCCCGCAACGCCCACCCGCCTGTTCTGCAAGTGCGCCAGCTCGGTGATTCCGGTGTCGGGTCGTACCATCAGACCTCCGACCGCGAGCGAGTACGGCACGAACGCATAGTCCTTGCCCTCGGCTCGCTGCCGGGAGACCCAGATCCAGTCAGTGACGATGAGGTCGGCAGCGCCGCCCTGGAGCGCCACCGAGGTTGCCCGCTTCGACCCGAGCTCCACAATCTGCAGGTCGATCCCATGCGCTTCGTCGAGTCGGTGAGTCTCGATGACATCGAGCTCCCAATGGACGGTTCCGAACTTGAGGACGCCCACCCGGACATCGTGGCCGGAGGCGGCTGCAGATGTCGCAGCGAGCATCGCCACAACGGCGGCAACCCTCCCGAGACACGAAAATGTGCTCATGGACATATGGGCATCCCCCTTTCCTTCGTGACAGGCCCCATCATATCGAAATTCGATTCCGTGGTCGGCTCACGCCCGCACGCAGTAGCCGCCCAGCTTGAGAATCGCGGCTTGCGAGGGGAGGCGTGTCTCCAAGGGCAGGCGGGGACATGAACACGGATTCGTCCGCACAGCGGAACGGCGACCGGAGTCCGCCTCGATCCGGCGACACATGCCTCGTCGGTCCCTGGTGCAGCCTCGCTAGCCGTGGTCCGGCTCGACGAACCGCGTGCACCCTCGACGCACCTACCTCCGAGCACCGCGATCAGTGGCTCCTCGGTGGCGAAGTCGGCGCGGAGAGTGTGATAGTTTTCCCGCCGGAGGAGAGAACGATAACGATGGAGATGCCACTCTCATGAAGCCCGATTCGCCGGAAGCGCTGGAGGCGCGGCTGCGAGAGATCGGGGCCGAGCGCTACCACGACAAGCATCCCTTCCACGCCCTGATGCGCGACGGTGCGCTGTCGCGCGGACAGGTCCAGGCGTGGGCGCTCAACCGTTACTACTACCAGAGCCGGATCCCCATCAAGGACTCGGCGCTCATGTCCCGCATGGTCGATGCGGAGTTGCGCCGCGAGTGGTCGCAGCGCGTCGTCGATCACGACGGCACCCGCGAGGGACAGGGCGGAGTAGCGAAGTGGCTGCATCTGTGCGAGCGGCTCGGGCTCGACCGAGAGCGCATTCTGGCCGAGGAAGGCGTGCTCCCCGCCACCCGCTTCGCGGTCGACGCCTACGTCCACTTCGTGCGCGAGCGCCCCATGCTCGAGGCCATCGCGTCCTCGCTCACCGAGCTGTTCGCGCCCGCTATCATCGGGGAGCGCACGAGCGCGATGCTCTCGCGCTACGACTTCATCGACGAGGACACCCTCACCTACTTCAGTGCCCGCCTCACCCAGGCGCCGCGCGACGCGGACTTCGCGCTCGACTACGTGAAGCGCAACGCCACCACCGCGGAGCTGCGCGAGACGGTCTGCCAGGCGCTCCTGTTCAAGACCGACGTCCTGTGGGCGCAGCTCGACGCGCTCTACTTCGCGTACGTCGCGCCGCGCCTTCCCCCGCCCGGGGCGTTCGTGCCCCGCGAGGAGGAAGAAGCAGCCTGACAAGCCGGCGCACGCATTGAGTGCGGGCGCTTCGCGTGGCCACGCCGCGCCGGCACGCTCGGCGTACTTCTTGCGAACAGGACGCTGCCCCACCCGGTCGCGGAGGATCACGTATGAACGGACAGTTGGCGCGCGATCGGCCGATCGCGATTGCATCTGGCTTCCGCCTCCAATGGGAAGAGGTGCAGGGCGCACACGTTCTTCTCTATCCCGAAGGCATGGTCCAGCTCAGCGAGAGCGCCGGGGCGATCCTGAGTCGCTGCGATGGCGAGCGCACCCTCGGCGGTGTCCTGGAATCTCTCCACGAGGCATTTCCCGGGTCCGATCTCGAGGCTGATGTCGTCGAATTTCTGAAAATCGCCCTCGAAAAAGGTTGGATCGAACTCGTCCGGACCTGAACATCGATGTCCGCGCGGACATTCGGCGCGCACCGCACGGTTCTCGCAGGCACCGGGCCCGACACGATCTGAAGACGAGTTGGCTCGCTCGCCGGGCGCGAACCACGCAGTTCAAATCCGGAGCCAGGGCATCTCGAGCCGATCCAGCTCCGCCTCTCTCCCGGCGCCCGCGAGGACCCCGGCGCGTCCCTGTTCAGGGGACAGGTAACGTTCCGCAACTTCGCACAACTGTCCGGGTTCGACGCCGAGCACCGAGGCACGCAAAGGCCGCCCTCCCTCCGAACCCCGGCCCTGCAGCTCATCCAGGTACCGCTCGAATGCATCGATCTGGAACGCTTTCGGCTTGTCGATCTCACGGACGGTTCGCAAGATGGCTTCTTCCAGTCTGCGACCCTCGGGCGGATGCCTGCGCAGCGTCTCGAGCGCCCGGTCGAAATCGCGAAGCGTCTGCGCGAGGCGCGGGTCACGGTACGAGAACATTCGTACGGTGCCTGTTCGCTCGCAATAACGCGCTCCCGCGCCGTAGGCGCCGCCGCGCTCCCGCACCGCCCGTTGCAGGAGGTCCCCTCCGAGAAAGGCGGCGAGAACCGCAAGGGGCCCCGCATCCGGATGGTCCGCCGTCACCGCGGGATACACCTTTGCGCAGTAATTGACCGGCCCCTCCGATACCCAGGCGCCGGTGGCCGAAACGTGGCATGGCGTGGCGCGGGCGGGCGGCGATTCATGCCCTCCCGGCGCCACCTCACGCGACGAGCTCGATGCACGCTGCGCGGCATGCATCGCCGACACCAGGGTCGGTGCGGCCCCCTCCGACCGGATTCGGTTCGAATCTCCAGTCAGACGCTCGTAGCGGTCGCGGACGATCTGGAGCTGGTACGGAGCGGCGGAGAGCGCGCAGTGGACGTGGTGCAGACGATCCCCAAGCGGCTCACTCTCATCCCCGTCTTCAGCCGCCCGAGCCAGAATCGCGAGCGCGCTCGGACCTTGCCACCGTTCCGCGACCGCAGCCCAGGGGTCGAGCCGCGCCGCTGCGATCCTCTCGGCATGGAGGTGACCGTTGCGGGCCAGGTCCCGCCAACGACGCGCGCGAGCCTGCGCAGCAGCCATCCGCGCG
>JAKZYK010000146.1:0-15447 GCA_047514485.1 Gammaproteobacteria bacterium | reverse complement strand
GGGGATCGGAGTCTTCCGGAAGAACGTTTCCGGTTGGCGCCTCCCGAGCTCGCCGGGTCCCGCGGGGGCGAGTGCTATGATCGCGCGCCGTCCGAGGGCACTCGCGAGATGACCGGAGATCGCAACAAGCTTCCCACGCGGTCGTCATCGGCCGAGGTCGATGCCTTCCTGCGCAACGTCGCGGCGGTCACCCCGGCGAAGCGCACGGCGGCAAGGGGACGCCTGCTCTTCGCGATGGACGCGACCGCGAGCCGCGAGCCGATGTGGGATCGCGCGTGCCGGATCCAGGGCGAGATGTTCACCGAGGCGGCTCGGCTCGGCGGCCTGTCGGTGCAGCTCTGCCACTACGGCGGCTTCGGCGGCTTCGAGGCGACACCGTGGTTCTCCAACTCGGAAGCACTGTTGCGGCACATGAGCGCGGTGCGCTGCGCCGCGGGCATCACCCAGATCGAGCGTGTGCTGCGCCACGCGAAGGCCGAGGCCGAGCGCGCGCGGGTGAACGCAGTGGTCTTCGTCGGCGATTGCATCGAAGAGGACATCGACCGGGTGTGCGGGGCGGCCGGCCCCCTGCGCCTGCTCTCCGTCCCGGTATTCGTGTTCCACGAAGGTTACGACCGGGTGGTCGAGCGCGCCTTCCGGCAGATCGCCACCCTGACCGGAGGGGCGTACTGCCGGTTCGATGCGTCGAGCGCGGCGGAGCTGCGCGATCTTCTGCGCGCGGTCGCGGCCTACGCGGCGGGAGGCCGCGAAGCGCTGGAGGATCTCGGCCGGCGCGAAGGCGGGGCGATCAAGCTTCTTGCGCATTCGCTCGACCGGGGAAAGTAGCAAGACATGCACCCGATCCTGTTGCTCGTCGCCCTGGTCGCGGTGCTGTACCTCATCAGTTGGTACAAACGCGTCCCCAAGTCGAAACAGCGCAGGTTCCGCAACCGGGCGCTGCTGATCGGGGGCGGGATCATCGTGTTCTTCGCATTGATCACCGGCCGCCTGCATCCACTGTTCGCAGGGCTCGCTGCGTTGGTACCCCTCGCGTACCGCGCAATCGGCCTGTTCCAGACGTTCAACACCATCAGAGCGTTCACCAGCCGCATGAAGGCCGGCGCCTCGCAAGGCCCCAGCCCCACCCCGGGCCGGACGTCGGAGGTCGAGACCAGCTTTGTGCACATGCATCTCGACCACGACTCGGGAGAGATGGACGGCGCCGTGCTCCAGGGCAGATACGAAGGACGCGCGCTTCGCGATCTCGCGCTCGCGGACCTCCTCGCGCTGCTCGACGAGTGTCAGACGGACAGGCAGTCCGTCGCGCTGCTCGAGGCGTACCTCGACCGCATCCACGAAGACTGGCGCGAGCGCCGCGGCCCGCCGCGCGGCGTAGCGTCGGACGCGATGAGCGAGCAGGAAGCGCGTGCGATGCTCGGCATCGGGCCGGACGCGCCGCGCGAAGAGATCATCAAGGCCCACCGGCGCCTCATCCAGCGCCTCCATCCCGACCGCGGCGGCTCGGACTACCTCGCGGCGAAGCTCAACACCGCGAAGGATCTGCTGCTCGGCGACTAGCTCGGATTTCTCGGGACGTCGTAACCAAAGCGTCCATTCCAGCCGTCATCGAGCGGATGAATGCCTGCTGGGTCGCACGGAACAGTGGGGTATGCCGGGCCGGGCAGATCGCGACATTGCGTCACGGCTCGGCCAATACCGCGTCGAAAGCGACGTTCACGCGGCGGTTCTGCCGTCCTTTCTTCTCGATCTTCGTCACCCGTACCCGCCCAATCTCGCCGCTCGAGGCCACGTGGGTGCCGCCGCACGGCTGTAGATCCACGCCTTCGATGTCGAGCACCCGTACCCTGCCCTGACCGCGAGGGGGCGCGACCGACATCGTGCGCACCAGGGTTGGGCTGGCATCGAGCTCTTCTTCGCTGATCCAGCGTGTGGTCACGGGGTGATCCTCGACGACGAGCCGATTGAGCCGTGTGGTGAGGTCATCCTTGTCCAGTGTGCTCTCGGGGAGATCGAAGTCGAGCCGGCCGCTCCCGTCCCGGATGGATCCGCCGGTCACCGGCGCGGCGATGAGCGAGCACAACAGATGCAGGCAGGTGTGCATCCGCATGAGTCGATGCCGCCGGTCCCAGTCGATACGGGCAGTGACCTCGCAGCCGGCGAGCCCTGCATCGACTGAAGCATCCGTCACGTGAACGATCTCGCCCGGGGCCCCGCCCTTGCGGGTGTCGATGATCCGTATGACGGACCCGTCATCGAGAGCCAGCTCGCCGCTGTCGCCGGGTTGGCCTCCCCCGAGCGGATAGAAGACAGTGCGGTCGAGGCGAACCCCCGCGTCATCCACCGCGGTGATGCGGGCTTCGCAAGATCTTGCGTATGCATCCTGTCTGAACACTTCTTCGGTCATCGGCATCACTCCGTATCGGATGGCCGGGGAGCCGTATCGGCGCGCTGGGGGGTCTGCTGCCGGTGCTCTTCGTCGGGTGGTGACGAAGGGGGAAGACCCCACGGTCGCATGGCGGCCCGCGGGGCCTTCGAACACATGCCGCCGTCGACGGCGCAGCCCGTACGACGGGTCAGGCGTGGTCTCGCCGGTACTGCTCGATCATCGCAGCCATCCTGTCCTTGGCGAGAAGCTTCTCTTTCTTCATCGTACCGAGGCTGAGTTCGTCGAGCGGCAATACGCCGAGCTCGACATCGCGGACCTTTGCCTTGAGTACGTTGTGCTCTTGGTAGAGAGCCTGGAATCGATCGTCGTCGTTGAGGAGAACCTCAACGATGTCCTGGTCATACTCGAACATTGGACCTCCCGGGCGTGGTGGTTGTGGAACGTCGGGGAATCTCCTCCGAGAGCACCCTTCTGCCCGACGGGTGCGTTGTGGATACCCTAGCCCATATCCGCCTCCCTCTCAACGATGGCGGGGGGACAGCGGCGGCTCCATGTGACGAATCGGCGACCCTGCACCGCCGATTGCCGACACCATGACGGAGCCTCGGCACCAAGCCAGCTTCCGCTACCTTTGCCTGCTCCATGCTATGGAGCGGTGCGGCCGAAGGTGAATGGATACCGCCCGCCCGTTCACGGTACGAGCCCGCGCCTCCTCGGCCAGCACCACTGCGCGCAGGTTCAGCTCCCTCGTCAGATTCCCCAGGCCGATACGCTCCAGACAGTGCCGCGCGGTGGAGTACGTGTTGGTGGTCACGATGTCGACCCCGGCGCGAATGTACCTCTCGTGCATGAATCGAACCGTGTCGGGGTGCGTATGCTGCGCGGTACCCGCCCACGCGCCGACTCCGATGGGCACGCCCAATGCCTGGAGCTCGGTGCCGACCGCACCGCCGAGAAGCAGCACTTCGCCCCCTGCGATGCGGTCGTGCAACTCCCGGTAGTCGCTCAATGTCTATACTCCCGAGGATTCGCGCCCCGGCCGGCCGGAACCGTCTTGTCGGCGCTGAAAGTGCCCGAATGGGACGGGTGACATGATGCACCGGTCCAAGGCCGATGTGAACGCAGGCGTCCCCCAGTCTCATCGGCATGACGTACCGGTATGACGTACCGGTATGACGTACCGGGACGATGCACCGGCGCGATACACCGCCGGCACTGTCGTGCCCACTCGCAGCCGTGTCGTTTACACTCGCCACGGACAGCATTGCGCACGCGGAATTCAACACCTCGAGCACATGACCACATGAACAGGATGCCGATCGAGAAGTACCAGCCGTTCCAGCCGATCGACCTGCCGGATCGGAAGTGGCCGACCCGCAAGATCACCCGCGCCCCGGTGTGGTGCAGCGTCGATCTTCGCGACGGCAACCAGGCGCTCGTCGACCCCATGGACGGCCGGCGCAAGCTGCACATGTTCGAGACCCTGGTGGAAATGGGCTTCAAGGAGATCGAGGTCGGCTTCCCGTCGGCCTCGAAGACCGATTTCGACTTCGCGCGCAAGCTCATCGATGAAGACCGCATCCCCGAGGACGTGACCATTCAAGTGCTCACCCAGGCCCGGGAGCCTCTGATCCGGCGCACCTTCGAGAGTATCTCGGGCTGCCGGCGCGCGATCCTCCACCTCTACAACTCGACCTCGACCTTGCAGCGCCGGGTGGTATTCGGCCTCGACCGGGACGGCATCACCGACATCGCCGTCAACAGCGCTCGACTTGTGCGCGAGCTTGCCGAGGGCATGAACGGCTCCGAGATCGTGTACCAGTACTCGCCGGAGAGCTTCACCGGCACCGAGCTCGACTTCACGGTGTCGATCTGCGAGGCGGTCTGCGACGTGTGGGAGCCGACGCCGGAGAAGAAGTCCATCATCAACCTGCCCGCGACGGTCGAGATGGCATCGGCCAACGTCTACGCGGATCAGATCGAGTGGTTCATCCGCAACTTCCGGTATCGCGAGAGCTGCGTCATCAGCCTCCATCCCCACAACGACCGCGGGACCGGGGTGGCCGCGGCGGAACTGGGGGTGATGGCCGGGGCCGACCGGGTCGAGGGCACCCTGTTCGGCAACGGCGAGCGCACCGGCAACGTGGATGTCGTCAACCTCGCGATGAACCTGTTCACCCAGGGCATCGACCCCGAACTCGATCTCTCCGACATCGACCGGCTCAAGGGCGTCGCGGAGTTCTGCAATCGACTGCCGGTCCACCCTCGTCACCCGTGGGCGGGCGAGCTCGTCTACACCGCGTTCTCCGGATCGCATCAGGATGCGATCCAGAAGGGCATGACCGCGCTGGAGCGAAGCAACTCCGGCCTCTGGGAAGTCCCCTACCTGCCGGTCGATCCGCGGGACGTCGGACGCGACTACGAGGCGATCATCCGAGTCAACAGCCAGTCCGGAAAGGGAGGGGTGTCCTATCTTCTCAAGGCCGACCACGGGCTCGACCTGCCGCGCAACCTCCAGGTCGAGTTCAGCCGCGTCGTGCAGGACGTCACCGACCAGAGCGGGAGGGAGATCAGCTCCGAGGACATCTGGAAGCTCTTCGAATCGGAGTATCTGAGCGAGGACGGTCCGTTCGAGTTCGTCGAGCACTGGTCGGTGCCCGACACCCATGCCTCGGAGCGCCGGAAGCTCACCGCCGCGATCCGCCGCCATGGCGAGGAGCTCACCATCGTCGGCCGGGGCAACGGACCCATCGCCGCCTTCGTGAACGCGCTCGAAACAGAATGCAGCGTGAAGATATCGGTCAAGGACTACCACGAGCACGCGCTCGGGCGCGGTGCCGACGCGACGGCCATGGCCTACGTGGAGGTCGCGAGCGAATCCGGCGACACCCTGTTCGGCGTGGGCAGGCATCCGAACATCACGAATGCGTCGCTGCGCGCGATCTTGTGCGCGGTGAACCGGCACCTTGCCAGGGCCGGCTGAATCGCCGGGGAGCGGCAATGGCCGGTGCATTGAGACTGTGGGAAGGCGAGGTGCTCGCCGAGTGGGTCGATGCCAACCGGCACATGAACGATGGCTACTACGCGGTCGCGTTCGGCGAGGCGAGCTGGCGGGTTCAGGATCACCTCGGGCTGCACGCGGAGTATCGGGCGCGCACCGGAGGGACGCTTTACTCGGTAGAGGCCCATCTCACTTGGGCGCGGGAGCTGTCGCTGGGGCAGCGGCTTCACATCGAGAGTCTGGTCCTTGGCGTCGATGCGAAGCGGTTGCGCGTGTTTCATCGTCTGTTCGCGAGCGATGAGGGCTACGCCGCGGCCACGATGGACGTGATGATGCTGCACGTCGTTCAGGGGGAGGACGGGGTGCAGATCTGCCCCTTCGCGGGCGACATTGGGCGACGTCTTGACCAGGTCGCTGCCGAGCACGCGGCGCTCGGCGTTCCCGAGGAAGCGGGGCGGTCCGTGCGCGACATCCGAAATCAATCCCCTTGAACGCTCACCTTCGCGCCCAACAGGGCCTGACCCCGAACACGCGCGGCGCCAAGCCCGCAGAGCGCAACCGGCTCAGTGCCAGTGCTTCTCGGGACTGATTGGCGGTCTGTGTGACCGCCATCTGGCTGTTCGGTGTTGTCCGTCACTATCCATATTTCCCCGTATTATCACCTAGTCCTGAGACTTCATCATCCGAGATTGTCCACAGTCGTTCGTCATGGTACGCTCTTTATGTGGGTACGTTTATTGGTACGTAGAGTTGAATTCAGGTTCGATTACCGGTGCGGGATTCGAACCTGCAACGGGGGGAGCGCCATGAATCGGAAGCAATTGACGGTGTCATTCGTGCGGTCGGCCACGGAGCCGGGCCGGTATGGCGACGGGTACGGTTTGATGTTGGTGGTGAAGCCTACGGGCGGCAAGAGTTGGATTCAGCGGCTCGTCATTCAGGGCCGGCGGCGGGACATCGGGCTCGGGAGCCTCGATCGGGTGAGCCTCGCGCAAGCTCGGCGCGTCGCGTTCGAGAATCGGAACGTGGCGCGTGAGGGTGGCGACCCGACTGCGCGGGCGGACGTTCGCCAGGTGCCGAGCTTCGAAACCGCGGCCGAGACTGTGATCCAGCTCCACGCCGAGACATGGCGGGATGGTGGCAAGACCGCGAACCAATGGCGAGCGAGTCTCCGGGACTATGTGATGCCGCGGCTCGGCAGGCAGCCGGTGGACAAGATCACCACGGCGGTCGTGCTCGCGGTCCTCGTGCCGATCTGGAACACGAAGCGCGAGACGGCGCGGCGGGTCCGCCAGCGCATCGGCGCGATTTGCAAGTGGGCGATCGCCGAAGGGCACCGAGACGACAACCCGGCCGGAGACGCCATCGCCGCGGCGTTACCGAGGAACGGAGTGAAGCGCGGGCACTTCCGGGCATTGCCCTACGCGGATGTGAGCGATGCTCTCGCGACCATTCGGGCGAGCGGTGCATGGTGGGCGACCAAGGCGGCTTTTGAGTTCCTGGTCCTCGTGGCGGCGCGTTCCGGGGAGGTACGCGGGATGCGCCGGTCGGAAGTGTCCATGGACGCGGCCGTGTGGACTGTTCCGGGCACGCGGACGAAGACGGGCCGCGATCATCGGGTCCCACTTTCAACGCGGGCGATGGCGATTCTCGACGAAGCGCGCCAGTACGGCGACGGCGCTCCGAACTCGCTCGTGTTCCCGGCGCAGCGTGGTGGGATTATGTCGGACATGACGATGAGTAAGCTTGCGAAGGAACTGGGCATCAAGGGTACGCCTCACGGGATGCGTTCGGCGTTCCGCAATTGGGCGAGCGAGCGCACAAACACGCCGCACACGGTCATGGAAGCAGCGCTCGCCCACACCATCAAGAACAAGGTGGAGGCGGCCTATGCGCGTAGTGACCTACTCGACAAGCGCCGCGCCCTGATGGATGCCTGGGCGCGGTATCTGGACGTCAACAACGGGAACAACGTCGTCGCCATCGCGAGACGGTCTACATCTTGAAAGCGCCGAACCGTACCGGATAATCTGGGAATCAGGCGGTCAATCGACCGCCCCCGCCGATTGCCCCGCCGCGAGCGGAGAGAGAAGGAGGACGCCTATGAATTGAACCGAAGGAGCGAACCATGTCGCATTTGCTGACAATCCGAGAAGTCTGCGCCCGCGTCGGCGTGTCCCGCACCACCATCTACGCTCGAATGAACGAGCGGCAATTTCCCGCCCCCATCAAGATCGGCACCAAGTCCGTGCGCTGGCGTTCGGACGAGATTGACGCCTACATCGATCGGCTGAGCGCTGCGCGCGCGGCCTGACTCTGGACCCCAAAATGAGCGTGCCCCGGCGGGCAACCGAGGCGCGCGTACAACGTAGGAGCGTTCCGGCAGCATGACGTACACGCTACAGAAAGAACGTCGATTCGAACGGACGAATTTTCATACGCACGGCCGCCGTGAAGCCGGTGAGTGCGGCGCTGCGCGGGTTTGCGATCGGACCGTTCCAGGACACCACGTTGGTGCCAGTGCTGAACGCGGGGATTTGGGTATGGACCGACCGAACGGACGGCTGCAAGGCGGTACTGGACGAGACGGCGTAGAGGTTCGGCTCGCGCATGAATTCCGGGTGTCGGGCCGGACCCTTCGCCAGCGCATCCCGAGCGGCGTCAATCTCGGGTGCAAGTGGAGCGGAGCCGGGCGCAAGTTTGCGCGGTTCACGTCGGAAGCATTGCAGGAGGCGTTCCAGGAAGCCTGGAACGAGGCGACCGAAATCCTTGCGGTGCGCGGTTCCTACGGGTCCCCGCTCGCGTCGAAGTCTGCCGGCTCCGTCCGGGCGCGGATGGTCGGCGATGATGCCGAAGTCGAGATCGACATTCCGACCGGGCCGGATGGCGATGCGATCTTGCGCGACCTGGAGAACGTCGGCGGCGCGGTGGTGATTCGTCCATATCTGGATTCCGACGCCAGCGAGGGCGCGATCGAGACCTTGCGGGCGGCCGATGGTGGCAACGTCATGGTCTACCAGCGGACGCGGGTGCGCTCCCTGGTGGTCGGTGCGACGGATGCGACCGAAGGATGGCCGGCGCCGGAGCTGGTCCGCACACCTGACGACTTGATGCCGGAAGGCCGGGCGGCGCCGGCGCCAGCACCAGTGAGGCGGCGCGTATGGCTGTGAATGCTCAACCGCTCTTCCCGTGGCCGACGACGCCAGCGGCTCGCACGGCGGCGACCGCGCGGCTGAAGGCGGCGATCAAGGGCCGGGCGGCCGAATTCGATGAGGCCGCGTGCGCGCTCGGCGAGATGGCGGCGGCGCGCGTGGAGTGTGAAGCACCGGGCGCACCGCAAGCCGTGAAGGATGAGGCGGTGATCCGGTTCTCCGGCTACTTAGCGCAGGCGGACTTCGGCTCGATCGAGTCGGAGAACATCGGCCCGAAGACCGTCACCTTCCCGACGAACCACGCGGGCGCGTTCCGACTGTACGGCGCGTATGGGTTGCTCGCGCCCTGGAAGGTCCGACGGGCCGGGGTGATCCGCTGATGCGCTGGCCGTGGTCGAAGCGCGAGCCGGAGCGGCGCGAATCCCTGCCGTTCACGGATGCTGTCGTCGCCGCTCTCACGGCGCAAGCCTCCGGGCAGTCGTTTGGTGACGCCAGCGCGATCGCCGCCCTGGAGGCTGCTGTGGCGCTCTACTCGCGCGCCTTCGCCGCCGTGCGGCTGACTCCCGAGGTCCCGGCGCTCTCGCCCGCGTGCATGGCGCTGGTGGCGCGGAACCTGATTCGGCGCGGTGAGGACGTGCACCAGATCATGGTCGAGGGCGGTGCCGTCCGATTGCAGCCGATCGGCTCGTGGGATGTCCGGGGCGGGCCGCGGGAGTCGTCATGGTGGTATCGGTGCGATCGGTGCGATCGGTTCGGACCATCGGGCAACCTGACGGAGCTGGTGCCGGCCGCAGCGGTGCTCCATGTCCGGTACGCGGTCGACTCGGCGCGGCCGTAGTATGGATTCTCCCCGCTCGGCTGGGCGCGCTCCACGGGCACGCTCGCGGCGAACCTGGAAACCCGGCTCGGCGAGGAAGCCGGCGGGCCGGTCGGTCACGTACTCCCGTATCCGAGCGCGCCGGTCGATCCGGACGATGACGACGATCCGCTCTCGATGTTGCGGAAGGACCTTGCGGCGGCGAAGGAGCGGACGATCCTCGCCGAGACGACGGCGGCCGGCGGCGGTGAGGGCCGCATGGCGGCTCCACAAACAGACTGGAAGCCGCAGCGGTTCGGCGCGAGTCCACCCGCAACGCTGCCGTCACTTCGCACTGAGGCCGGCCTGAGCGTGCTTTCGGCGTGCGGGGTACCGGTATCCCTGGTGACCGATGCGGACGGCACGAGCCAGCGTGAAGCCTGGAGGCGGTTCGTGATGGGTAGTGTCGAGCCGCTACTCGGCATCGTCGGCGAGGAGGTCGAGGCGAAGCTCGAAACCCGCGTGACCTTCGACCTGTCCAGGCTGTGGGCGCATGACTTGGCTGGGCGGGCCGCGAGCTTCAAGGCGATGGTCACGGCGGGAATGGAGATCGAACGCGCGGCAGCGGCGGTGGGGTTGCTCGGGGAGGTCGCGTGAGCGGGCGACGAAGGGCCAAGATTAACGCGCGATCTCTCGCTCTAAGTCGCACTATTCCGCTTGCGCCACAAAACGATCGTAGTCATCCCGCGACATCGAGCAGTCCACCAACTCAACGAACTGTGCCGCCGTCAAGCCGCACTGCTGCGCCATAGTGCCGACCAGAGTATCCCGGAGTTCCTTGTACCCGCTTCCTCGGCTAATGAGGGTACTGAAACCTGATTTCTTGTCCTCCCTGTCATGGTGCATGAGGACAGTGTGCTTTGTTCCTTCGTTTCGTTTGAACCCCTTGCGGGTAAGGCTTCGCAGCACATCCTTGCGCGACAGTTGCATCAACCAACCTCCCTGTAGTCCCTTAGCAAACGAGCCTTTAGCCTCTTCCCTCGCGCAGTCAGCTTGGCATCATCCTCCAGCGCGTACTCCTTCCAAAAGACAGCAATCAAGTCACGGAACGCATCAACCAACTCCCACACGCTATATGCCGAGATTGGCATCTCAAGCCCTGGCACATCGGCGCGATAACAGTCGTCGGGGACACAGAGCGAAGCCCGCAACACGAGAGGCTCGTGCGGGCGCAGAATGAGATGCAGGCCAATCCTTACGTCACGTATCGCGATCGCCACCGATTCTGACTTGGCGACTTCCAACAACTCGGGCCTAGCAGTGGTGTATTCGTAGTCGGGCCAAGCGGTACGAATGGGCTGAACCAGAGACTTGTGCTGGCCCGTTACCGCTGAATCGACACCAACCCGCTCCGCGAACCCGTAGCTGCGGAGATTGTCGCTGGACATCGGCATGCTGATTGCGTGCATTCTACTGAACCCGTTTCCCTTTCGCGCCCTTCCTCATGTGTTCGGGAGATTCCAAAACCGCCATAATGTTCGCGCTCTTTACATTGTAGAGGGGGTGACCCTCCGGGTCCCATTCGCCGTTGAAGCGTGCCACCTCGATCACGTCCACCCGCAACCTCAGAGTCGTACCATCAGCCAAGACGAGCCGGAGGGGAGGGTCGCGGAGTTCGACGATTTCAACCACCTCAGCCTCGACAGTCTCGCCCGTCGTTGGGCTCCTGAGCTTTCGTGTCGCCATTGTTGCTCCTACTCGTTGGGATAGTTCTCGCAATCGAATCCGCGCGGAAATTCATTCTACTTGGACAGCAGGCATCACGAGGTTACACCATCCAACCGACTGGTGTGCGTGCTGAAATGAGATTGTTGATGCGCCATTGTCCGCAACTGTCCGGCTAACGCGTAGGCACGTATGTGGGTACGCTCCGCCAATATTTCATTAAACATTTGAAATTATTTGATATATTGGCGGTGGGGGTGGGATTCGAACCCACGGAGCCTCTCGGCTCGCTGGTTTTCAAGACCAGAGCTTTCGACCACTCAGCCACCCCACCGGGCCCGGATATCCGCCAGCCGGCGGCAATCGCGCACGATTGCAGGGCCGATGCTCGAACGAACGGCATGAGCATAGCGCAGCGGTCGGACGGCATGAAGCTCGCCCGCATCCCCGCAGTGCTTCGGTTTCAATTTCTCCCCGCAAGCCCGCAGAGCCGGAGACGTGACGACATCGCGCCGCGGCCGTGTGTCGGATCACGCCCCGCCAGTCCGACCCGCATGTAGAGACACCGCTCCCCACCCGGTCAAGTACTTCAAACCTGATTCCGCCTCCCGGATGCGAAGGCGCCGCCGGAAGGGCCTGCGCCGGTCATGCAAGCCGGAGCAGGCCGAATCAGCAGAGCGTCATCCGATGCAACGAGTGGCGCAACCCCGGCTCACGTCTCACACCGGCCAGGAATTTGCCGTTGAAACGAGCGTGCCCTGGAGTATGATCAGCCGGAACCAAATTGATTCCGATGCCGTCAAAGCAGGCTGATCAGAATCCGCTGATTCGTCCATGCACAGGCGCTCGGACCCGCCCGGAGGCACGCAGTGGGTGGGGCGGGCCAGCCGGCAGGAGCGATACATGCGTCGCCCCTGCTCATCAAGTTGCAAAGCGGGATGACGAATCCCTGTGTAGAAGATCCCAAGACGACGGAATTCGCACCATATTTCAGGAGGTTGACTCACCATGGCATATCTCGAACCGACTGTGATCCGCACCCGGCGCACCGGGGCGGTGCTTGCGACCAACAAGCTGATCCGAAACACCTACGTCCTCCTCGCGATGACCTTGGCGTTCAGCGCCCTGACTGCCGGAATCGCGGTGATGATCAACATGCCGCCGCTGCACTGGCTGCTGACCATCGGCGGTTACTTCGCGCTGCTGTTCCTGACCGCCAAGACCGCCAACAGCGCGATGGGGCTGGTGTGCATTTTCGCGCTGACCGGCTTCATGGGCCTGACCCTCGGGCCGATCATCGGCTTCTACCTGCACGCGTTCTCCAACGGTCCTCAGCTCGTCATGATGGCGTTCGGCGGGACCGCGGCGATCTTCATCGGCCTGTCGGGCTACGCCCTGACCACGAAGCGGGACTTCAGTTTCCTCGGCGGCTTCCTGATGGTCGGCATCCTGGTCGCGTTCCTCGCCGGCATCGCGGCGCTCGTATTCTCATTCCCCGCGCTATCGCTCGCGGTGTCGGCGATGTTCATCCTGCTGATGTCGGGCTTCATCCTGTACCAGACGAGTCAGCTCGTGCATGAGCCGAACACGAACTACATCCTCGCGACGGTAGGCCTCTACGTCTCGATCTACAATCTGTTCACGTCGCTGCTCTACCTCTTCGGGATATTCGGAGGCGACGACTGAGCTGCACCTGCCCTTCGCGGCGGCAGGCGGAGAACCCCGGGCTCGCCCCGGGGTTTTTCGTTTGAGAAATGCGGCTTGGTATGCGCGTCACCCGCCACGTCGAATCACGGTCGTGCCGCCCATGTACGGAACGAGAGGCTCCGGTACCCGTATCGACCCGTCCGCCTGCTGGTAGCTCTCCACCACCGCGATCAAGGCGCGTCCGATGGCCACCCCAGAGCCGTTGAGGGTGTGCACGAGCTCGGTCTTCCCGGTCTCGGGGTTGCGCCATCGCGCCCGCATGCGCCGCGCCTGGAACGCCTCGCAATTGCTGCAAGAGGAGATCTCGCGATAGCGCTGCTGCCCCGGCAGCCAGACCTCGATGTCATAGGTCTTCGCGGCGGCGAAACCGATGTCGCCGGTGCACAGCGTGACGACTCGATAGGCGAGCCCAAGCCGCGAGATGATCGCTTCCGCATGTGTGGTGAGGGCCTCCAGAGCCTCATAGGAGTCGTCCGGACGCACGACGTGCACGAGCTCGACCTTCTCGAACTGATGCTGGCGCAGCATCCCCCGCGTGTCCTTGCCGTGCGACCCGGCCTCGCGGCGGAAGCACGGCGAATGGCATACGAACCGTAGCGGCAGCTCGTCGGGCTCGAGGATCCGATCGCGCGCGACGTTGGTCACCGGGACTTCCGCGGTCGGGATCATGTAGAGGTCGTGACCTTCGATCCGGAAGAGATCGTCGGCAAACTTCGGGAGCTGTCCGGTGCCGCGCAGCGTCTCGGAGGAGACGAGGTACGGGATGTAGATCTCCCGGTAGCCGTGCTCGCGCGTGTGCACGTCGAGCATGAACTGGATCAGGGCGCGATGCAGTCGCGCGAACCCCCCGGTGAGGGTCACGAACCGGCTCCCGGCGAGCTTCACCGCCAGATCGAAGTCGACCTCTCCGACAGCCGCGCCCAGCTCGACGTGATCCTTTGTCTCGAAGTCGAAACGCGGCGGCTCGCCGACCCGGCGCTCCTCGCGGTTGTCGTCTTCGTTTCGGCCCTCCGGCACGCTGTGGTGGGTAAGATTGGGGATCTCCAGCGCAATGCTCTCGATCTCCGCCTGAAGCTCCGAGAGCCGGCTCTCCGCGGATTTCAGCTCATCGCCGAGCCGCGCCACGTCCGCGAGCAACGGCTCGATGTCCTCGCCTTTGGCCTTCGCACGCCCGATCGCCTTCGAGCGGGTATTGCGTTCGTGCTGGAGCGCCTGCGTGCGTCCCTGAATCTCCTTGCGCTCGTCTTCGAGTCGGGTGATGCGGGCGGTGTCGAGCTCCACCCCGCGGGCCGCCAAACGGGCCGCCGTCGCTTGTACGTCGCGCCTGAGAAGTGCCGGATCAAGCATGGTGTGGTCTTGGCTGCCGAGTTGCTATCCCTGCCCGCGGCGATGCTTCGTTCGGGCGGCCTCGTCGAGCGCCCGCAACTGCAGGAGCTTCTCTGCGATCCGTCCTTCGAGCCCCCGCCCGGTCGGCTCATAGTAGCGTCTTTGTTGCAGCGCGTCAGGCAGGTACCGCTCGCCGGCCGCGTAGGCGTCGGGCTCGTCATGGGCATAGCGATAGCCGCCGCCGTGCCCGAGCGACTCCAGCAGTCGGGTCGGAGCATTTCGAAGGTGTTTCGGCACCTCCAGGGAGCCGTGTTCGCGCGCGTCCCGCATCGCCGCGCCGAATGCGGCGTAGACCGCGTTGCTCTTCGGCGCGCACGCCATGTACACCGCGGCGTGGGCCAGCGCGAGCTCTCCTTCCGGGCTCCCGAGCCGCTCCTGAACGTCCCATGCATCGAGCCCCAGGGTGAGCGCCCTCGGATCCGCGTTCCCGATATCCTCGGACGCGATGCGCACGAGACGCCTTGCGAGATAAAGGGGGTCGCACCCGCCGTCGAGCATCCGCGCAAGCCAGTACAGCGTGCCGTCGGGGCTCGATCCCCGGATCGACTTGTGCAGCGCGGAGATCTGGTCGTAGAACGCATCGCCGCCCTTGTCGAAGCGCCGCGCCGAGCCGCCTTGGAGCACTCGCAGCAACACTTCCTCGGTCAGGACGCGGGATTCATCCGTCACGAAGTCGGCGGCGATCTCGAGCAGGTTCAACGCACGCCGGGCGTCGCCGTCGACAGCGCCGGCGAGCAACCGGCGCAGCGCCGGCGCCATCTCGAGCCGCATCGCGCCGAGCCCGCGTTCGGCATCCGCGAGCGCCCGCTCGATAACGGCCTCGATCGCGTCCTCTCCCAGCGCCTCCAGGACGTAGATCCGGGCTCGCGACAATAATGCGTTGTTGAGCTCGAAAGAAGGGTTCTCCGTCGTCGCTCCGACGAAGATGACGGTCCCGTTCTCCACGTAGGGCAGGAACGCGTCCTGCTGGCTCTTGTTGAAGCGGTGCACCTCGTCGACGAAGAGCACGCAATCTTCCCCGTACTCGGCGCGGCGGTGTTTCGCCTCCGCAATGACCCCGCGGATCTCCTTCACCCCGGAGAGCACCGCCGAGAGCGAGAGAAAAAAGGCGTTGGCGTGGGTGGCGACGAGCCTCCCCAGGGTCGTCTTCCCGGTGCCGGGCGGCCCCCAGAAGATCATCGAGTGGGTGCGCCCCACCTCGATCGCGGCACGCAGCGGCTTGCCGGGACCGAGGATGTGGTCCTGCCCGATGAACTCGTCGAGAGTACGCGGCCGCATGCGATCCGCGAGCGGC
>JAKZYK010000145.1:0-4881 GCA_047514485.1 Gammaproteobacteria bacterium | reverse complement strand
CCAGAAATAGGTACATAGGAAGGAACAAATAGCGATCCGTGTTTCCAAATGTTCTGGCCTGTAATCAATTCGTTATATGAATTCAACGCCGCTTTCGCGGGGATGACGGTAGTTGCATCAACCACGGCCATGTCGATGGCGTGGCTGACGTCATCCGCGCGCCAGCCCAATCGTCCACTGCCCGTCGCCGAGGGTGTGCTCCACCGAGTATGCCGGCGACCAGCCGGCATCACCCCAGCCGGTCGCCAGCGTCTCCTCCATCACGTACTCCCGGTGCGCATCGAGCGCCGCCGCGACTTCCGGAGTTCCCTCGATGCGCAGCGTGATCCGGTCCGAGACGTCGAGTCCCGCCTGCTTCCGCGCCTCCTGGACGGTGCGGACCAGCTCCCGGGCAAGACCCTCGCGCTCCAGCGCCTCGGTCAGCGACGTGTCCAGGCCCACGAGGAAGCCGCCCTCCTCCGCGCAGGCATAGCCTTCGGCCGAGGTCGACTCGACGAGCACGTCGTCCGGCTCGAAGGCGATGGTCTCGCCGCCGGCTTCCACGTCGAAGGTCCGGCCGGCCGCGACGGCCGCCGCGATGGCGCTGCCGTCCGACGCGGCGAGCGCGGCTCGGATGGCCGGAACGCGCTTGCCGAATCGCTTCCCGATGCGGGGCAGATTCGGCTTGATGCGGTGGGTCAGCAGCTCGGCGTCGGGCGCGAGCATCTCCACCGCCTTCACGTTGAGCTCTTCCAGGATCTGCGCCTCGTGACGTGCGAGGAACGCGGCACAAGCCTCGTCGGGCGTGCGCACCAGCAGTCGCGAGAGCGGCTGGCGTACTCGGACACCGCTCGAATTCCGCGCCGCCCGTCCTAGCCCGACCACCCGCTGCACCACGTCGATCTCGGCGATCAGGATATCGCCGTGCGCCGCCGAGTCCGGCGTCGGCCACTCGCTCATGTGCACGCTCAGGCAGGCCGTCTCGTCCGCGCCGCGCACGAGGTTCCGGTGCACCACCTCGGTGATGAACGGCATGATCGGCGCCATCAGCCGATTCACGGTGTGGAGGCACTCGTAGAGGGTCAGATAGGCGGCCTGCTTGTCCCGGCCCGCCGCCGCCTTCCAGAACCGCCGCCGGTTGCGCCGCACGTACCAGTTGCTGAGCTGGTCGACGAACGACTCGATCGCCCTGCCCGCCTGGAACACGTCGTAGGCCTCCAGAGCGTTCGTCACGTCGGTCACCGTGCGGTGCAGGAGCGCGAGCGCCCAGCGGTCGATCTCCGGACGCTCGGCGAGCGGGACGTCATCGGACACGTCGATGCGATCGAGCTTCGCGTACATCACGAAGAACGCGTAGGTATTCCACCAGGTGTTGATGAACCCCGACGCCACGCCGCGCACGAAGTCGACGGAGATGCGCTTCTGCACTTCCGGTGCGATCCGGCAGGCCAGGTACCAGCGCAGGGGATCCGCTCCCACATGATCGAAGACGTCGTACGGGTTCACGATGTTGCCCTGCGACTTCGACATCTTCTTGCCGTCCTTGTCCACGATGTGGGCAAGGCAGATGCAGTTCCGGTACGCGACGCTGTCCGATACCAGGGCGCCGATCGCATGGAGCGAGTAGAACCAGCCGCGCGTCTGATCGATCGCCTCGCAGATGTAGTCGGCGGGGAAGCGGTTCTCGAAGAGCTCCCGGTTCTCGAACGGATAGTGGAACTGGGCGTAGGACATCGCACCGGAATCGAACCAGCAATCGATGACCTCGGGCACACGCCGGTAGGTGCGCCCGTTGTCCGGATGCACGAACGTGATTTCATCGACGGCGGGGCGGTGCAGATCGAGCTCATCGAGGCTCCGGCCGCACAGCGACTCGAGCTCCGCGATCGAGCCGATGCACCTGAAGTCGCCCTCGCCGTCGGTCCACACCGGCAGCGGCGTGCCCCAGAAGCGTTCCCGCGAGAGCGCCCAGTCGACGTTGTTCTCGAGCCAGTTCCCGAACCTTCCATCCCGGATCGTCTCCGGCACCCAGTTGATGGTGCGGTTCAGCTCCACCATGCGATCGCGAATCCGGCTCGTCTCGATGTACCACGCGTGCTTCGCGTAGTAGATGAGTGGGTCGCCGGTACGCCACCCGTGCGGATAGTTGTGCAGGTAGCGCTCGGAGCGGAACATGAGCCCGCGTCGCTCGAGCTCCGCGATCAAGATCGGATCCGCGTCCTTGAAGAATTTCCCCGCCACCGGCTCGACCTCGGGCACGAAGCAGCCGTCGAGCCCGACCCCGTGCACCACCGGCAGGCCCTTGGCCTGACACAGCCGGAGGTCGTCCTCTCCGTACGCCGGCGCGCAGTGCACGATGCCGGTGCCGTCCTCGATGGTGACGAAGTCGGCCCCCCACACCCGGCAGATCGGCCCGTCGGCGGGGAGATAGTCGAACAGGCGCGTGTAGCGCATCCCTTCGAGATCTGCGCCCTTCACGCGCTTCTCGATGGTGTAGTCGGCATCTCCCAACACCGCGCCGATGAGCGCCTCGGCAAGGATGAAGGTCTCACCGTCAGGCGAGCTCGCGAAGCGAGCGGAATCGGGCGAGCTTGCTCCAGAAGCGGCTGCGGTGCGCACGAAGACATAGTCGACCTCGGGGTGCACCGCGAGGGCCAGGTTCGACGGCAGCGTCCACGGCGTGGTGGTCCACACCAGGAACGAGGTACGCTCTTCCCCCTCGACCGGAAATCGCACGTAGATTGACGGGTCCTCGACCTGCTTGTAGCCGAGCGCGACCTCGTGCGACGAGAGGGTGGCGCCGATGCGCGGGTCGTAGGGCACGACCTTGTAGCCCTGGTAGATGAGACCCTTGTCCCAGATCCGGCGCAGCAGCCACCAAACCGATTCGATGAACGAGTTGTCGAGGGTGTAGTAGGCGTCGCCCATGTTCACCCAGAAGCCCATGCGCTCGGTCATCCGCTCCCAGTCGCCGATGTAGCGCATCACCGACTCGCGGCACCGCCGGGTGAACTCCGCCACCCCGACCTGGCGCTCGATCTCGGCCTTGTCGAAGATCCCGAGCTCCTTCTCGATCTCGTGCTCGACCGGCAGGCCGTGGGTATCCCATCCAGCCTTGCGGGGGCAGTGGTAGCCCTGCATGTGCTTGAAGCGGGGGAAGATGTCCTTGAACGTGCGCGCAAGCACATGATGGAGCCCGGGCCGTCCGTTCGCCGTCGGCGGGCCCTCGTTCCAGCAGTACAGGGGCCGGCCTTCGCTGCGGCGTTGCGCCTCGTTGAACACGTCGTGCTCGCGCCACAGGGCGAGCACCTCCTCCTCGAGCCTCACACCGTCGTAGCGGCTCGGTACGTCTTCGAATCCCATCGACCTACCCATCATCGTTGCTCCCCGAAAACGACGCGGCGCACCCGGTGTTCCGGGTCGGCTCGCGGTGTGGAATCGATGCTACAAGGACGTGCGGGCGGTGTGCGATCACAGTCGCAGCGGTTCCAGCATCATGGACGTGCTGGACGTACTGCCTGCGTCCATGGCCAGAAAGCGGACAAGACTGTTCTTCACCGCCTCCCCGTCTCGTTCCGACAACGCGCCGGCCTTACGGAGAATCAAGGCGTCATCCAGGGTGAACAGCTTGAGACGGACCTTGCAAGGGACGCTGAGACCGGCTTCACGCCAGCCTTCGATCGCGACGTCACTGGGCCACTCGCTCTCGGCCGACGTGATCATGGCCAGAATCGACTGATCGTGAGTCGCATTGAAGTCCGGCGACGAGACGACCAGGGCCGGACGGCGCCTCGCCGCCTGTCGATCGGTGAACGGAAAGGGCACGACGACGACATCGAACAGCTCAAAGGTCACGCCAGGCTTCCTCGTCCTCCGGCGAAGCCCATTCGCTCAGCGCTTCGGAGAGACCTTGCAGATGGTCGTCGCGTCCCTCGGTCACTTTACGGACCACCAGATGATCGCCATCCGTCTCGAAGGCCAGCACGTCGCCCGCGTAGAGTCCCGCCGCCTCGCGGATGCTCTTCGGGATCGTCGTCTGCCCGCGCGAAGTGATCTTGGAGCGCTTCATTTCCTTGATGTCCCGCGATTCAGCGAACGACATGAGTCAGGTTCGAGTGCATTTCTCTCTCGTTCGAATCCGCCGGCCCGAGTGCCATGACTGGATGCTTTCAGGCGCCCGGCCGGGCGCAGCCGGAACCACGCTTTCCGGATTCCCGCTTGCGCGAGACCTCACTGTCAGGGATCTAAACATCGATATGCAAATCGCCGGCCGCGCTCCAATCCTCGCCCGCGACCGCCACGCCACGCTCCGAGCCATCCGCGAGGGTCACCCGGAGCGCACCCGGCCCTCGATCCGTCGCGACCATCGCGAGGGCGACGTTGCTCTCGAGCCGTGGCGAGAACGCCGCGCTCGTGACGTGTCCGGCGGCGCAGCCGGCGACGTGCAGCGGCAGGAAGGCGGTGTTCGGCTCGATCCGTTCGCCGGCAATGACGACTCTCTCCAGCCGTCGAACCGGCTGCCTTCCCCGCCGCGCCGCGAGGGCGGCGCGCGCGAGGTACTCCGCCGGCTTGTCGAGGTCGCAGTAGGCCTCGAGTCCGGCCTCGAAGGGATCGTGCTCCAGGGTCACGTCGGTCCCGTACGAGATCAGCCTGCTCTCGATGCGTTCGATGAGGTTCGGAGATCCGGGGCGAATCCCGTACGGCTCGCCCGCGTCCCGGATCCGATCCCAGAGCGCTCCCCCGCGGGAGCCGTCCCGAAGATAGATCTCGAACCCGCCCTGCTTGCTCCAGCCCGAACGCGCGACGACCACCGGGATCCCGTCGATCTCGGTCTCCCGGAACCGGAAGAAGCGCAAGGATCGCGTCCAGGTGCCGAAGACGGCCTCGGCCACGTCGTCCGCG
>JAKZYK010000144.1:0-6139 GCA_047514485.1 Gammaproteobacteria bacterium | reverse complement strand
CGGGCCTCCCTGGAGCGGCATGATGCGATGCGATGGTGCGATGGACGGGCTCTCGATCACGATCGTCATGCTGACGTTCCTTCTCGCGGGCGGCGTGAAGGGAGTGGTCGGGCTCGGCCTGCCCACGGTTTCGGTCGCGTTGCTCTCGGCCGCGTTCGGGATCGAGGCCGCGTTGCCGCTGCTGGTGATCCCGTCGTTCGTGACCAATGTCTGGCAGGGAGCGATCGGCGGCCACTCGATGGCGCTGTTCAAACGCTTTGGCGTCGCCCTCGCGATCATCCCGGCGGCGACCTGGATCGGGTACCACTACGTGTTCATCGAGGCGCCGCAAGCGATGGATCGAGTGCTCGGTGTGGCCCTGGTCGTCTATGCGGGGCTCGGCCTTCGAGCAGTGCGGTTCACGGCGTCCGGGCGAGTGGAGCCGGTGCTGACTCCGCTCGTCGGTCTCGTCAACGGCCTGATCACCGGCGTGACCGGGACCTTCGTGATCCCCATCGTGATGTATCTCGAAGCGCTCGGCCTCGACCGCGACGAGCTCGTGCAGATGATGGGCATCACGTTCAGCGTCTCGACCGCCGCGCTGGCAGGGGTGCTCATCATGCACGGCGCCTACCGGGTCGATGCAGGTTTCATGTCCGCGGCGGCGGTCGTGCCGGCGATCGCCGGCATGATGCTCGGGGCAAGGCTCGGCGCCCGTCTCTCCCCGGCTACGTTTCGCAAGTGGCTGCTCGTCGGGCTCGGCCTCATCGGCCTGAAGTTGCTCTTGACGGGGTGAGGCCGCCCCGTCTCATCCCCGGCTTCGGTGTATTGGGTGCAGCGCCGCCAGACAACAGGTCAAGGGCGACGTCCCGATAATCCTTCGCTTCATCGCGCGAGACCCCAGCCTGGCCAGTCGCGCACCGTACGGTTCGCCCGCCCCATGGATATCACTCGATGGGCACCCATGCTGGTCTCTTCTGCGTGCCGTGATTCCAATTCCGGGCTCGCAACCCAGTACGTCGATGTGGTGCAGCGTACCGGATCGGCCGCGCATTGGGATTGACGGCGCCGAACCGCCGAACGTGGCATGATCGCCTCGCCAAAGCTGAAACGATAGGCTCGTACTCATGACCCGCCGCGAAACACTCGCTCCGTCCACCGGCACGACGAGCGCAAACGATGTGCGCGTTGCGCTGACGTTCATCGTTCCCCAGGAGACGAAGCCCTACTTCGAGAGCGCCGCTCTGACCGGCGGCGAGCCGAGGGTGCACTTCGAGACCGAGACCCGCCGCGTGGACGTGCACGACATGCGACGGGTCT
The DNA here is from genome assembly GCA_047514485.1 of Gammaproteobacteria bacterium. Taxonomy (GTDB): domain Bacteria; phylum Pseudomonadota; class Gammaproteobacteria; order HK1; family HK1; genus HK1. Next base: position 4,840 of record JAKZYK010000144.1, on the reverse strand, counting down.
CGGATCTGCTCTCCCTCGACCGGCAGGGATTTCTGTTGGTGCGCCACCAGACGGCGGTCGGCGATCTCTATGACGACGAGGCCATCGCCGGCGTCTACGACCGCGAGCTCGAAGCGTTGCTCACCGAGGTGGCCGGCGCGGACCGGGTCGCGGTCTTCGATCACACCCGCCGTTCCGACAACGTCGAGGGGGCGGCGAATCCCGACGGCTTCCGCGGGCCCGCGAGCCGGGTGCATGTGGACTACACCATCGATTCGGGGCCGAAGCGCGCGGCCGATGCGCTCGGGCGGGACGAGGTGGACCGCGTGTTGTCGGCGGGTGGACGCATCGTGCAGATCAACGTCTGGCGGCCAATCCGCGGGCCGGTCCTGCGCACCCCGATCGCGCTCGCCGACGCCGGGAGCGTGCGCCCCGACGAGCTGATCGCCACCGATCAGGTATTCCCGGACCGGGTCGGCGAGATCTATCAGCTCGCCCATGCTCCGGATCAGCGCTGGTACTGGGCGCCGAGGATGGAATGCGACGAGGTGCTGCTCATCAAGGGCTGGGACAGCCTCGACGACGGCCGCGCCCGGTTCACTCCGCACGGAGCGTTTCAGCTCGAAGAGCAGGACCCGGACGCGCCGCCGCGCGAGAGCATCGAGGTGCGGACGTATCTCGTGTTCGAAGGCTGAGGGCGCCGGTTCGGGAGGTGGCATTGGCCCGGGGGTCTCGATACCAAGACTTCCTCGCGCTCGACCTGCCATCCGCCCGCTTCGACGGGATCTTCGCAAACGCCTCGCTGTTCCACGTGCCGAGCAGCCAGCTCGCCCGGGTACTCGGCGACCTCGCCGCGACCCGGTGTACATGGCTCCCGGGGAGTCGGGCGGCCATCCTTGCCGAAGACCGATTCCTACTGTCTGAGACCGGAACCCTCGGATTACGCCGTGACGGGGTTGAGTCCGAGCCGCGTCTGGCGGGTGTAGAGGATACCGATCACCACGAAATTCATCGCGTTGAACGCGAACGCGACCAGGAACGCGGGCGAGTAGCTGCCGGTCAGATCGAAGATCACCCCGCCCAGCCATCCGCCGAGCGCCATGCCGCCCGCCGAGAACAGGTATTGACCGGCGATCCGCCTGCCCGCTTCGTTGACCGGGAAGAGGAGGCGGATGAGCAATGGGTAGCACGGCATGATGCCCGAGAATCCGAGCCCGAACAGCAGCGCTGCGGCGAACATGCCCCAGTAGCTGATCGTGAACGCGAAGGCGAGCAGCATCACCGCCATGGAAGCCGATCCGATCAGGAGGGTGCGGGCAGGGCCGATGCGATCGGCGAGCATGCCGAAGCAGATCCGGCTCACGAATGCTGCGGCGAACAGGACCGTCAGCAACTGCGCTCCCTGGTCGAGGGTGTAGCCCAGGTCGGTCACGTGGCTGACCAGGTGCACGATGGGGATCGCCATCGCCGCGCAGCAACCGATGGTGGCGAGCCACAGCATCCCTTGCGCGAGGTGCGGCGGCAGATCGAGCACCCGCCGCCGTTCATCGGACCGGATTCCGACGGCCCGGTCCTCGGTCGAGATCGGGGCGCGTGGCCGGAGCAGGAACGCGAGCGGCACCATCGTCACCGCCACGAAGATGCTGAAGTAGAAAAATGTTCCCCGCCATCCCACGAGATCGTTGAAATACTGCACGACGGTGGTCCATATCGCTCCGGCCAATCCCTGGCCGGACGTGAGGATCGCGACAGCGAGTCCACGCCGCCGGTCGAACCAGCGCGTCACATTGGCAACCAGCGGCGCGATCATCGCCGCCTTGCCGAGCAGGCCGATGAGCAGGCCGGACGCGATGAACAGGTCCCAGCGGCCTTCGGCGTAGCTCGCGAGCAGCGCGCCGAGGCCGATCATCACCGAGCCGAAGAGCACCGGCTGCATGACGCCGTGTTTGTCCATCCACCGGCCCATCGCGATGCCGCCGATACCCGCGCCGATCATCATCAGCGAGTACGCGAGCGACGGGACCGCGCGCACGGTGTCGAGGTCCGCCGCGATTGGCTTGAGGGCGACGAACAGTATCGTCGGGGCACCGAGGCTGATGCCGTGCAGGGCGAGCGAGGCGAATACGACCATCCAGCCGTACGGGGTCTCGACGCTTGGGCCGTGTCGTCCCATCGCAGTGCCGTGGGTCAGGAGGGGCGATCGAGCTTGAACGTCATCGGCGCCCGCACCAGCGACGGAGCCGCTCGTCCATCTCGACGGCCGGAAAGGGAAGCCATCCGTACGAGCGTATAACAGCGCTCGAAGCAGGATCAACCGAACACGACGCTTCCGCTGAAGAGCTCGCCCTTCTTTCTTCGCGTGATGGTCACCGGCGGCTGAAGTGCGCACGAGCCCGGCCGTCGTCGAGCGCCGCGCGCACGAGGACCGCGCCGTCGTCGAGCCGTTGCGACTTGCCGGTGTGCCGGAGGACGAGCGCCGCTGCGTAGACGAGGCTGTCGCGGGCCGGCCCCGGCGCGCCTTCCAGCGCTTCGAGACCGGCACGGGCGGCGGCATCGGCGATGGCCAGGCCGTCGACCTCGCCGCCAGTGTCGTCGCTCTTGCGCCGATAGCCTGCGATCCCTTCCGGGAGGGGCACCGCCCGCACCGTCTGCTCGATGCCCAGGGTCTCGGGCGAGATGTCGGTGTCGTGCTCGCCCCCGCCGTCGTGGTAGGCCCACACCTTTGCGCCCTGGCGCAGCGACGGGATGATCCCGCCCTCGATGCCGCGCACGATCAGGGCCGAATCGAACCCCGCGCACCGCGCGAGCATGAGGTAGATCCGCGCGTACGGCTTGTGCACGTAGCCGGTGACGACGTGGGTTCGGCGCCGGCCGTGCACCGGTCCGGCCATCACCTCGACGGTGGCCAGCGCCGGGCGCTTGACGATGAGCGATCGCAGCTCCGCGAGCGCGTGCAGTCTGGGATTGAAGACGGACTGATCGCAGTACGCCCATCCCACGCCGGGGTCGGCGAGCCGGGCGCACACTTCTTGCGGCGTCGAGGCGACCGGTGCTCCGCTCGCCGCGAGGACGCGGTGGTGGGTCGCGCCGAACTTCGGCCCCATCGACTCCACTCCGTGCGAGATCGCGGGCATCCCGCACGCCGCGAGCACCGCGGGGAGAAACGCCGATACGGGGAGATTCCGGTTGAAGCCGTTGTAGGGATCGGAGAGGTCCACCACCTCGTCGACCGGAGCGGTCACGGTCGCGGTCGTCTCGAGCACCGCGTCGAGGATCCCGAGGTTCTCGTCGTCGGTCTCGCGCTTCATGCGAAGCGCGATGAGGAAGACCGCGGCGCGCACCGGATCGACTTCGCCATCGAGCACCAAGCGCATGCCGCGCCGCGTCTCGTCGCGGGTGAGGTCCTTGCTGAGCTCGGGGCCGGTCGCGATGCGCTGGATGATCGAGCGCATCAGCGCGCCGTCGTTCGCACCGGTCATCCCGCCTTGCTCGTTCGCATCGGTCATTTCACTTCGCACACCTGCACTGGATATCGACCCGTTTACGCCTGCGCCGGACATCGCCCCGCCCGCACCGGACATCGCCTCGCCCGCACCGGACATCGCCCCGCTTACACCCGACGCAACCGGACGAAGATGGCGCCGTCCTCGACCTTGACCTCGTGACACCGTAGCGGCTCCTCGGCCGGCTCGTCGAGAGGCGCCCCGTCACGCAGGTCGAACGTGGCGCCATGCAGCGGACATCGGACGATCTCGCCGGTCAGCACCCCGCACGACAACGACGCATCCTCGTGGGTGCAGGTGTCGTCGGTTGCGAGCACGGCGCCGCCGGCGTTGGCGATCAGCACGTCGCGTCCGCGGATCGTCACGCGCCGCATCGTGCCGGCGGGGAGATCGGTGATGGCTGCGGCTCGCTCGAACATCCGTCAGCCCTCCCCGGTGACCCGCCAGGGCATCGCCAGCTCCTTCAAACCAGTCCCGAGCGCCGCGAGGAACCCTTTCTCGTCGAGCATGTGGTACTCCACCTTCATCGTGATCGCGCTGCCGAAGATGATGCAGGCCACTGCGATCAGCGAGCCCGCGGCCAGCGTCGACATCCCGGTGACGCCCTGCCCGATGGTGCAGCCGAGGGCGAGGACCCCGCCGAATCCCATCAACAGGCCACCGATGAGATGGCTCACCATCTCCGAGCGCGTGCTGAACGTCTCGATGCGGAAGCTGCCCGCCGTCACCGCGTAGACGAACGAGCCGGCGATCATCCCGAGCACCGCCGCGATCCCGAAGTTGATGGTCGAGCCGGTGAACGTCATCAGGTAGTTGATGACGTTCCCGGTCGGGGCGATGAAGGTCATCGATTCGACCGGCACCGGCTCGAAATCATCGTTGCCGACATAGCCGGTGACGAACCAGCCGCCGGTGATGATCGCGCCGATGACAATGCCGGCGAGGAGGTTGTCGAAGCTTCGCCGGAACGTGGCTTGTGCGAGCGCGAATGCGATGAGACCGCCGCCGAGCAGCACCGCCAGCACGATGCGCACCGTGTCGGTGTTCTCGACGCCGAGAACCGGCGAGAGCATTGTCGCGAGTCCCTGATCGCCGAACCCGTGCATGTCGAGGTCGACGTTGGGCGCCTCGAAGACGGTGATACGGGCAAGCCCCAGCAGGCCGCGCACCGTTGTGTACGCGGTGATGCCGAGCACGAGCAGCACCACCAGGGCCTTGAGGCTTCCACCGCCGAAGCGCACGAGGTTGCGTTGCCCGCAGCCGGCCGCGAGGGTCATGCCGACGCCGAAGGCGATGCCCCCGACGACGTAGCCGAGCCAGCCGAAGCTCGGGGTGAGATATATCGCGCCCGTGAGATC
>JAKZYK010000143.1:0-9147 GCA_047514485.1 Gammaproteobacteria bacterium | reverse complement strand
TGGGCAGCGAGATTGCGCGTGAACATCCGCGCATCCCCGCTCTGATCGCCCGGCGCGTGCATCCCGCCCGCGAGCCGATCCTTCACCGGGTCGAGAGCCGGTTCGATCCCGGCAAGCCCGTCGCGGTCCAGCACCCGCATCTCCACCCCCTGCTCGCGCAGGATGGCGGTGTGCGCGACGCCCTTCTCGAGGCTCTGCTCGGTGCGATAGAGATAGAGATTGCCCTTCTCGAGGCCGTCATACGCGACGCCGGTGTCGGCCACCACCTCATTGAGCCGCTCGACGGAGTACAGGCACAGCCGCAGCTTGCGCAGGGTGTTGATCCTCGCCCGCTCCTCGGTGCACTGGGCGAGGAACTGCATGCCCCATCGCCACATGCGGGGGTCCGCCCGCAGCCTCAGCCGAAGCGCCTGATCCTTCATGAAGAGTGATTTGAAGAGGATCTTCGGCGCCTTCGGCGACGCCCACGCATACGCGTGGGCCGGCGCGACGAGCCCCGCGTTGGCATACGAGGTCTCGCCGGCCGCGGCCGGGTGACGCTCGACGATGGTCACCTCGTGACCGTCCCGCGCGAGGTAGTAGGCGGTGGTCACGCCGATCACACCCCCGCCGAGCACGAGCACCCTCACGACGGGTCTCTCCGCCGGGATGCCTGGATATCGTGCACGTCCCGGCCTCCGGACACCGGTGCTCTCCCGAGGGCTCTCCCTGCGCAGCAGTCAGACCGCGGCGTTCACCATGATCTCGACCGTGAACTGCGGCGCGGCCAGCGCCGGGGATTGAACACACGCTCGGGCCGGCGGGTTTTCAGGATCGATCCACGCATCCCAGACCGCGTTCATGTCCGCGAAGCCGCCCATGTCGGCGAGCCAGATGGTCGCCGAGAGCAGCTTCGACTTGTCGGTCCCGGCCCCGGCGAGCACCTCGTCGATACGGGCAAGAATATCGGCCGTCTGCTCGCCGACCGAGGCGCCGGGCGCCCGCTGAGCGACCTGCCCCGCGAGATAGACCACCCCCGCGTGCACGACGGCCTGACTCATACGCGGGCCGGAACCCATGCGCTTGATGCTCATTGTCTCCTCCTGATGTGAATTGGTCATTTTGGACAGCTTCAGTATCGTAACCCCAAGCGCTTGGCTGAAGGGGGATGACTGAATCGCTCCGGGTTTCGCGGAGAGCGTTTCGTGCGAGCACGTGGCCACTCCGGGATGAAAATGAAAGCTAGGCGGCGACCCTGAGTTCCTCGCGCCGGGTCGCCGTCGCGGCGAGGTCCAACACCCCATCCACGACCACGACGCCGTAGACGTTGCGGCAGACCTCCGGGCTGATCTTCTCGTCGAGCAGGTCTTCCAGCACCCGCTCGGGCTCCCGATCCAGGGGATCGCCGTAGCCGCCGCCGCCCGGCTCCGACATCCAGATGAGATCGCCGGCATGGATGGAGACGTTGGTGATCTTGGACGGCAGGTCCTCGACCGTACCGTCGGCCCGGATCAGCCGCTGTTTCGAAGGCGCACCCGGCCTGCCGCCCAGTACCCCCCTGGGCGGGAACTTCGAGGTCTCGGAGCGGTTGGTGTAATAGCCTTCGCCATGCAGGTAGCGGGTATGCCGGTAATGGCCCAGACCACCGCGGTTCCTGCCCGGCCCGCCGCTGTCGGTCACCAGATTGTAGTTCTCGACACGCAAGGGATACTCCAACTCCACCGCCTCGATCGGTGTGTCGTAGGAGTTCGCCATCAGACCGAAGGAAGCCGACAGGCCGTCGCCCTTCATGGTGCCACCCCAGCCGCCACCGAATATCTCGAAACACACGAATCGGCGGTTCGAGTCGGGATAGGTGCCATTGGCCGCGAATGAGCAGACGCAAGCCAGGCCGCTTGCCGCCTGGTCCTCGCCGCGCGCCTGGTTGACGGCCTGCACGATCGTGTCGGCGATGCGCTCGAGGGTCGTGAAGCGGCCGCTGACCGGCGCGGGCTTGATGGGGTTCACCACCGTGCCCTCCGGCCGGATGATCTCGATCGGGCGGAAACAGCCCTCGTTCTGCCGGATGGTCGGGTTGGTCATATAGCGGATGCCGGCATAGACCGCCGAATAGACCGAGCTGTGGGAGCAGTTGAACGGCCCCTTGAGCTGCCGGTCCGTCCCGGTGAAGTCGACGACGGCGCTCCCGTCTTCAAGGGTGACGGTGACGAAGATTCGCACCGGCGCATCGACGATGCCGTCGGAATCCAGGTAGCCCTCGGCGGAGTAGCTGCCATTGGGCAGCTTCGCGAGATCCTCGCGCATGAGGGTCTCGGAATAGTCGAGCACCCCCGCTACGATCTCGGCCAGCTCTTCCCGCCCATAGCGCTCGACGAACTCGAGATAGCGCCGCTCGCCGACCGTCACCGCGCCGATCTCGGCCCGGATGTCGCCCAGGGTCTTCTCGGGCACCCGGATATTGGCCTCTATCATGCGCAGGATCTCCGGCACCAGTTCGCCCTTCCGGTAGAGCGTCGTGGGGGGGATCATCAGCCCCTCCTCGAAGATATCCCGGGCGTCGGTGGAGATCGAGCCGGGTGATCGGCCGCCGACATCGATGTGGTGGCCGAGGGCCGAGGCGATTGCGACCAGGCGCCCGTCGTGGAAAACCGGTTTGAAGATCATGATGTCCGGATGATGGGTGCCGCCCTCGTAGGGGTGGTTGAGGATGACGATGTCCTCCGGGTCGAGCGGGATTTCCTCGGCGATCATGCGGGCCGCCTTGGCCAGACTGCCCTGGTGCGAGGGGACGTGGTCGGCCTGGCCGATCATCTGCCCCCGCGGATCGAACAGCGCCGTCGAGGAATCCATGCTCTCGCGCAGGATTGTCGAGTAGGCCGTGCGCCGCAGGGTCGAGTTCATCTCCCGCACCGCGGAGACGAGGTAGTTCCCCACCACCTCGATCGACACCGGATCCACCTTTCTCATGCCCCAGCCCCCTTGCCGCCGCACATCGTCACTCGAACCGTCATGTTGCCCAGGCGGTCGATGTCCAGGCGGTGGCCGGGGAAGAGGACGACCGTGGCCCCTGGCTCCTCGATCAAGGCCGCGCCCGAAAGCTCGGTTCCCGGCGCCAGGTCGGCCCGCGCGAAGATCGGCGTTTCGATCCAGCCGACGACAGGGAAACAGGCCCACCGCACGCCTTGGGGCGCGGCCTGGCGCACCTCGTCTTCGCGCGGCTTCAACTCCGGCTTTCGAATCACGCCGATCCCGGTCACCCGGTAATTGACGAACTCGACCGGATCGCCCTCGGCCGCCTGGCCGTAAAGGCTGCGGTGGAGACCATGGAAGGCTTCGGTCATGGCCGCGACCAGCCTGTCCGCCGCGACCTTGGGCACCGGCACGTTGATCTCGTAGGCCTGGCCGCGATAGCGCATGTCGCAGGATCGTTCGAAGCGAATCGCATCCGCGCCCATCCCTTCCCCACTCAGCTCCCGGTGCAGATTGCCTTCGAGCGCCTCGTAGATCTGCTCGAAGGCCGCCGCCGAGGCCGTGTCCGTGTCCATCAGCCGGGTGACGACATCCGTGTACTTCACATCGGTCAGCAGCATCCCCAGAGCCGAGAGTACTCCGGGCTGGATCGGCACGAAGATGCGCTCGATGCCGAGATCCTCGGCGACCAGTCCGGCGTAGAGCGAGCCCGCGCCTCCGAAGGGCAGCAGCGCGAAGTCGCGCGGATCCCAGCCTCTTTCGACCGAGACCGCGCGGATGCCGATGGCCATTCCGGCGACCTGAACCCGGACGATGGCCATGGCCGCCTCGGCCGCGTCCATCCCCAGGGGTCCACCGATATGTTCCTCGACTGCGCGGCGCGCGGCGTCCACGTCCAGGCGCATCTCGCCGCCCGCGAAATACGTCGGATCGATGTAGCCAAGCGTCACGGCCGCGTCGGTACTGGTCGGCTGCACCCCGCCCTTGCCATAGCAGACCGGACCCGGATCCGCACCCGCGCTTTCCGGACCGACCTGGAGAGCGCCCCGGACCACCCGGGCGATGCTGCCGCCGCCCGCGCCTATGGTGTGGACGTTGACCTGCGGCACCTGCACCGGATAGGCGCTGACCTGGCCTTCGGTCGAGAGAGTGATCTCACCGCCGCGCACGAGGCAGATGTCGAGGCTGGTGCCGCCCATGTCCATGGCGATGATATCGTCGAGCCTCGCCGCCCTGGCCACCCCGACCGCGCCCACGACCCCGCCCGCAGGACCGGAGAGCAGGGTGTGCACCGGATGACTACGCGTGGTGGCGACGCTCATCAGCCCACCGTTGGACTGCATTACGTGCAGCTTGCCGGCGCAGCCGACCCCGCCGAGCAGCGTTTCCAACCGCTTTGCCAGACGGTCGATCTGCGGCATCACATAGGCGTTCATGACCGTCGTCGTCGCCCGTTCGTACTCGCGAAATTCGGGAGAGACGTCGGAGGAGATGGAGACCAGCGTATCGGGACTGGCCGCGCAGATGGCGTCGCGCAATCTTCGCTCGTGCGCAGGGTTGAGAAAGGAGAACAGGCCGCAGACCGCCACCGCCTCGAAACCGTCCTCGGCGATTAGCCCGGCGATGCGCTCAGCCTCCTCGTCGGTCAGGGGGGTCACGACCTCGCCCCGGGCGCCGATGCGCTCTTCCACCTCGAAGCGCCAGCGCCGAGGCACCAACGGCGGCGGCTTCTGGATGTAGAGGTCGAAGAGGCGGCTGCGCCAAAGGCGCTGGATCTCGATGACGTCGCGCGTGCCCCTGGTCGCGACAAGGGCGGTCTTGGCGCCCTTGCGCTCGAGCACCGCATTCGTCGCCACCGTGGTCCCGAAGATGAAACGGCCGATCCGGGAGGGGTCGACTCCGTGGCGATCGCGCAGGCGCTCGACCCCGGCCAGCACGGCCCGCGCCGGATCTTCCGGCACCGAGGGCAACTTGAAGGTCGCGATCGCTCCCGTCCGGGCGTTCAGCGCAACGAAGTCAGTGAAGGTGCCGCCGGTATCGACGCCCAGATAGTGCATGCTCCTGCTCCCAGTCCGGCGGCGCGATGCCAGGGGCTGACCGAGAAGGCAACAATCGCGCCGTTCCGACGGCTCAGTCGAATTTGAACGGGTGCTTCGCGAGTACGCATGGAGCGGAGCGGTAGCGGTGCATGACTTCCGCGCACGCCTCACCGTCGATATTTACGTTGGTCCGTGACATACATCTACCGTACACCATCATCGGACGCCTGCAATGAGTCTCACGGCCGGTGTGATGGGAGTCACCCCGCCTGAGCAATCGGAATTGTGGATCTATATGACAGCGCATTCGTCATCAATCGAATGCAGATGAAATCCAACACTGACGAGCCGGAGCGTCACTGTGACGGGAGTTAGCGGTCCGGGCAACGAAGCCGGAGAGTGTCAATCGCATTCCGGCGTGCTGGGGCGCAACGCTGGCGATGCCAACCGTGGCGACCCCGTTATCTACCCCGATAACGGCGAAACTCACGCAAACCGATCTCGGGTAGACCCGAAGCCGTTCACTCCGGACGTTGATACGTCTCCTGGGCCAACGCCGGCGAGGCCACGAATCTCGCAGCGTTCCACCCTCCGGGACGGGAACTCGACCTCAAGGTCACCCTCGAATTGGTCGCCGTCGGGCGCCCGGCCTTGAGGGCTTTGCTGGACCTTCACAGCTACCCGAGCGCCGAGCGTGGGGCTTCGTACCGCGGCGTGTCGCACTCGGGCTCGCGCTTGCCTTCGCATGTGTCTGGTTCGCGTCGGGGGCGAGCGCCCAGAGCTTGTCCAACGACGCCACCTGCGGCAGCCGCTACCGGCACGTCGCGCGTTGCGCCACGCGACGGACGGTTCCGCCTTCTCACGCGATGGCAGACGCTGATCGAAAGGGCATCGACGATGCGCCGGGTGTGAGTACCTGACGCCGAACTCCGTCATTTGCAGGAATCGCGGGGAGTACGGGCTCGCGTATCAGCAAGCGGTGCACACGCCTCGCGCAGCATTCCAGGACGCACACAATCGACGGTAGCGGGCAGCCATGTCGGCCACCGCCTCGTCGTCGTCCATCTCGCCGGCCAGCCACGCGCGGGCCGCGGGTGCGAATATCGCGCGTCCGGCTGCGAACCCCTTCACCGACGCGTGGCGTGCGGCGGCGCCGAGACTCTCGGCCACGGTCTCTTCGCTCCCGCCTCGTCCCGAGGCCACGATTCCCCTGCACCAGGGATCGTTTCGTTCGACCGTCCCGCAAATCCTGGACCAGGCGGCATCGTTCCATATCGGCTCCAGCTTCCACCAGTCCGGCCGCACCCCGAGGTCATGGAAGCGCTGGATGATTTCGGCGGCGGTGTGGTCCTCCACAGGCCCGACGGCGGAGGCGTTCAGCTCCAGCAACAGCTCGAGACCGTTGGCGCGGGCAGCCCGGGCGAGGCGGACGATGGTGTCCTCCTGACTGGCCTTCATCTGCGGCGCGTCGTCCGGGTGATACCGGCAGTTCACCGTGACCACGTGCTCGACCGGCCACTCCTGGAGCGCCGATCCGGGATCGCATCCGATGTCGAGCTCCAGCGGGCGCGATCCGGGGACCTCCACCGGGCGCCCCAGCCAGAGGTCACGCCCGGCCGCGGCACAGAGCGCGTTCCGACCCCGTTGCCAGTCGCAGAGGATGCCGAAGCCCGCTCGCCCCGCCGCGACTTCCAGCACCGCTTCGAGACAGAGCTCCTTGAACCGGCCGATGCGCGCGGGATCCGCCCCCGCCTCCGCCGCCATCTGCTCCATCGGGGCGCGATGGTCGAAGGCGAAGATTCGAACTTCCGGCCAGTCGCCGCGGCGGTTGGTGGCCCAGTGGACGTGCTCCAGCTCGGCGTCGTGGCGAAGGGCGGGGGCGCACACGCCCCGCCGGAAGAAGAACCGGAGCTCCTCCCAGCTCGGATAGGAAGGCGTGCAGCCGTGGCGGGACACCGCGAGCGCCCCGCAGGCGTTGGCGTACTTCAGCGTCGTCGACCAGTCCTCGCCGTCGAGCCAGCCTTTCAGCAGGCCGGCCATGAAGCCGTCACCCGCCCCCAGCACGTTGAACACCTCGATGAGAAACCCCGGCCCCGAGACCCCATCGTCGAGGCTGTCGGGGATCGGTCCTTCGAACGCCACCGAGCCCATGGGACCCCGCTTGCACACGAGCACCGCGCCCGACACCGCGCGCACGCCGCGCAAGGCCGCGATGGTGTCGGTCGAGCCTCCCGCGATGTGGAACTCCTCTTCCGTGCCGACGATGAGGTCGAACAGGTGCAGGCGGGACTGGAGCCTTGCGGTGACGGCCGCGCTCTCGACGTAGCGGCTCTCCCCCTCGCCGTGACCCGCGACGCCCCACAGGTTCGGGCGGTAGTCGATATCGAGCGCGGTCCGGGCGCCGCTCTTCCGTGCGATCTCGAGCGCCTTCACCGCGGCCACCTCGGGCCCGGGATGGCTGAGGTGGGTGCCGGTCACCGTTACGCAGCGCGCCTCGGCGATGAAGTGCGGGTCGATGTCGTCCTCGCACAGCGCCATGTCGGCGCAGTTTTCCCGGTAGAAGAGGAGCGGGAACTGCCGGTCGTCCCGGATACCGAGAATGGCGAGCGCGGTGAGACGCTCGGGGTCCGTCCTGACTCCCCGCACGTCCACGCCCTCGCGCACGAGCTGCTCGCGGATGAAGCGGCCCATGTGCTCGTCGCCGACGCGGGTGATCACGGCGGCACGCATCCCGAGCCGCGCCATGCCCGCCGCCATGTTGGTGGGCGACCCGCCGATGTACTTCCTGAACGACGCCATGTCCTCCAGCCGCCCGCCGACCTGGGCGCCGTAGAGGTCCACGGAGCTGCGTCCGATGGTGATGGCGTCGAGCGGCCTGGTCATGGGATCGTCGCAGCGGTCTCGGAGCGGGCCGGGACGACCTCCGCGACGGCGCTCCGATACCGCTGCTTCGAGGGACTGCGTGCGCAGGGTGAGCCGCAATCCTTCGCCGATTGAGAGAGGTACGACTGTGTTCGTCTTGTACTCACTGGCTGGCCGTGATGCCGCCGTCGACGTACATGATCTGGCCGGTCACGAAGCCGGATGCCTCCGAGCAGAAGAACATGACCGGTCCGACGACATCCCTGGGATCGGCAATTCGCCCCAGCGGGATCCGTTCCAGCAATCGGTTGCGGAATTCCGGATTCTCCATCACGTGGCGAATCATCTCGGTGTGGACGAAGGTGGGCGCCACGCCGTTGACTGTGATGCCATCCCGGGCCAGCTCCATCGCGTGCTGCCTGATCAGCATCACCAGGCCGCCCTTGGTGCTGCAGTAGGCGGAGTAGCCGCGATCGCGCAATCCGAGTTGCGAGCGTACCGACAGCAGGTGCACCTGCCGGCCGCCCTTGCCGGCGCCAATCTGGCGGCGGGCGACGGCCTGGGCCAGGAACATCGCGGCCTTCAGGTTGACGCGACAGACCTCGTCGAAGGCGTCCTCGGTCACCTCGACCAACGGCTCCTCGCGCTGAATCCCGACACAGTTGACCAGCACGTCGATGCGCCCGTGCCGCTTGGCGACACTGCCGACCGAGTCCCGGATCGACGAGACGGACTCCGCGTCCAGCGCGACGCCGTCGGCCGAAAGCCCGCGGTCGCTCAGGGCGCCCGCGAGCCGTTGCGCCTTCTCGGCGCTGCGTCCCGCCACCGTGACGTGCGCGCCCGCCAGCGCCAGCGCCCAGGCGACGGCCTCGCCGATACCGCCGTATCCCCCCGGCATGAACACGATCTTGTCGCGCATGTCGAAGAGATCGGACAGTTCGGCGACGTCGTCGATGACGGGGGCAATGCGATGCATGGCTGGCGGTCTCCCTAATCGAGGTGCAGTCCGCCATTGATGTCGATGATCTCGCCGGTGATGAACCCTGCGTGCGGCGACACCAGAAAGGCGATGAGTTCCGCGACTTCGTCGGGCTCGCAGAAGCGGCCGATCGGAATCTGCCGGAGCAGCGCCCGGCGCTGTGCGCTCGTGAGCTGTTCGGTGACCATGGGGGTTCGCACGTAGGCCGGCGCCACGCCGTTGACAGTCACGCCCTCCGCCGCGACCTCGCGCGCCAGCGAGAACGTCAGCGCGCCGAGTCCGCCCTTCGAGGCGGTGTAGGCGGTGCCCGCGGTCAGA